>JAZDPI010000331.1:0-3403 GCA_043797775.1 Candidatus Eiseniibacteriota bacterium | reverse complement strand
AGATCCACGGACAGCCGTGGGGGCGGCCCGTCAAAGAGATTGAGCGCGGTGCCGCCCTTCAGGGCCAGAACACGTGACAACAGCGGATGCCGCGAGACCAGCGTCGCCATCTCCGCCAAGCGGATGACCTTCTCGAGCGGTCCCTGCGCGAAGCCGCTCTCTGCCGCGAGCTGGTTGACCTGGTCACGGTCCACTGTCTTCACCGCCCGCCGTTCGCTGCAGGTGCTCGGGAACAACCAGATTCCAACCGCTGGCCACGACGCCTCCGCGCTGCCCGGGCACCAGATAGACTCGGGCACGCGGCCGCTTCGCCTTGAACTCTCCCAGTATCGAATCGTCCAGGAAGAGGCTCCTGAGCCGTCTCTGGAGATACCAGCCCACGGCTGCCCAGAGCCTCCTGTTGTCGTACGCGCGCAGCACATCTCTCAGGAGCTCTGGCTTCAGTGAGGCGAACCCGTCCATCGACTCCACAAGCTCATCCAGGCCACCCACGAGGCTGAGCTCTCGGAATCCGTCCACAAGCGTTCTCTCGGGCGTCGTGACGCGGAGGGTTCGTCCTCCGTGGGGAACCTCAGTCGTCCAGAGGGCGCGGGCCCTTCGCCGTGAAGACGCCCATTGGGCTCGCTGCCGAACCGCCGGTGGGCGCATGAGGAACTTGATCGTGTTTCGCCCCAGGATCACGGGCGAGCGCGGGCGGTCGGTGCAGACCGTGCACGTCCACCAGACAGAGTGCCCCTGCCCCAGGAGATCGAGGGCCGAGTGATAGGCGAAGACCGCATCCGGCCGGATCGCGTTCGCCGCTAGGAACACGTCCGGTTCAAAGGTCTCGGGGTCCACACCGACGGGCACGGCGGCGTAGACGCCGTTCGCCAGCCGCTTAAAGCGCTTCTGGCGGAGGTGGTAGCGGATCCGGTACTGAGCTAGGCTCTTCTCGCCTCCGAGGTGCCGAGCCAACTCATCGACCGTGAAGACTCGGTTCATCGCCATGAACTCGGTGGTCCCTTGGCTTTCCCGTTGCTGTTCAGAGCGATTAGTCATAGATTTCCTATCGTTTTCTGTTTCTAACAGCAGCAGGTGAGAGAGACATTCTCCTCGGGCTTTCCCCCCGCGGAGATTCCCTCTCAGGCAAGGCCTCGGGATTGTTTTCGTTCACCCCATTAAGCGATAAGTATTCTATCACTTACTGCCTTGGGCAGCAACAGAATACCCACAGAGAGAGGCAGTCAACCCCGGATCCACACATCCGCAATCGATGACGACACATAGGGATTATGGGAATGCTCGCGCGAGGCAAGGCAAAGCAGGCTGCCCCGCCAGACCGTTCCAGGACCCCGGGCTGCCCAGCAGGGAGGAGGTGAGGCGTGCCCGCCAGCCCGGCGGGCCATTCGGTCATCCGACTCTCGAATGCTCTACCCCACGGTCGCACCAGCCAGCACCAGGGTAGTACCCCGGGTGATGAATGTGAGCGAAATCACCTCGGGCTCCTGCGTACGGCTTCTCTGCTGGACTTCGTAGAGGACCGTCGACAGCACCCTAGACGGAGCATTCTACTTGCACAAGCTAGCGGAAAGCGCGAGCTCCCGCGAGTGATCTGCTAAGCTGGCGAGGGCATGTGGCAGAATGGCATCGAGACCCGCGAAGTCGAGCGGGACCCGCCTTCCCATCGTCCCATCGCTGTCTCGCCGCCCAGACCCTGTTCATGCCCAAGGTCCGGGTGCCTTCCACATGGCGCTGAACGGTCGGCTTTCAGCTAGGGCGAGCGCCGGGGGCTTGAGGAGCGAAGTGACAGCGGCCGCAACCTCGCTGAAGCTCTGCGGTGCATCGTTCAACATGGTCTTCCCGACGAACGCCGCCCACTGAACCTGTTTGCCGCCGTCGTTCGCGAATGACGGCTCGAAGACCGCGGGCACAGCCGTCAGTGGCGTCCGTCTTGCCTCGAACGTCTTCTCGATCGCCTCCGCCAGGATCCCTCCCGCGAGGTCATACGTCCTCGACAGCATCCAGACGTCGTAGAAGTCCTTCATCCGGCTGTTCAGAACACCGAGGATCACCATCGCGTGGAACTTCTCGGCGATCGTGCTCTCCATCGTGTAGCCCTTCAGTCTGGCCGACGGGAAGTCAAGAAGCGCGGGATACTCAATGTCCAGGGGTCTCGGGAAGACGACATCACCGATGCCGACATCCACCTGGATGGAGACGCGCGCGTTTCCCAGGGCGGCCTTGAGCCGGACCCGAACGCCCTGGTATTCCGCGTCCTCAGTGATCCTGGCAGCCGTCACCGAATCCCCGTCGAAGACCATGCCGTCCGCCTCGACATCCATCTCGCAGACGTCCTTCATCGCTACGGTGATGACCTCGAGGCTGTTGTCGATTCTCCCGAGAAGGTCGATGTCCTTCGTCGGGCGTGACGTGGCCCCGCTCCACACCGAGAGCATCAGAGCGCCCTTCAGAATGAAGCTATCCGCACGGCGGCTCTTGGACAGCCTGTAGATGAATCGCTCAATGGCGAAGTGCTGCAGGAGTTCGTTGAAGGGCCGGCCGGATTCCCTCGCCCTGTCGAGAAGGCGCTGGTGCACCGACGCGGCGATGCTCGTGACGTCCCGCGCCACTACAGGATCGCCTCCAGGTAGGGTTGGATCACCTTCTTCACGCGGCAGATCGAAGCGCAGCGCATTAGTTCGTCCACCCTGATGCTCCCGCGTTCGCGATAGGAACGGAGCGCCTCCACCGCCGTGTCGAGGCCGATTCTGTTGCGGAACTTGAAGCAGTCGGCGAGCGTCTTCTCCGGGCTGTAGATGCGCACACCCACACCGTCTACGTCGTGAGTCTCTACGCCCTCGGTGAACGAATGGCCGGTGAACCGGTAGGTTCTTATGGGAGGGTGGTCGAGACGTGGCTCCTCGGCTCCGCTCGCGAGCGCCACATGCACCTCGTGGGGTATCTGGGTCGTCAGGTCATGAAACGAGAGCGCGGAGATGAGGCAAACCACGCCGCCGGGTATCCGGGTCGCGACGGTCACGAGGTCCGGGTTGCCGAGTGGTGAGCTGCCCGCGAGGCGATAGACCCCACGGCTCACCGTTTCCAGAAGTCCGGAGTCCCGCATGGCGTAGAGCGTGCCGGGATGGATGCCCGCGCGAAGCGCCTGCGCCGTGCGGAGCACTCCTCCGTGTTTCCTGAAGATCTCAGCAGCCTTGTCGAATCTGTCGCCCTGCATCAGAGTGCCTCGAACCCGGGTTGATAGAAATACCTATGGCTATCCATATCTATAGGTAATTCTATCGTGCCAGGTCCTTCTGTCAAGGCGCAAAGACGGAGTGACAGGGAACACATACCTATGCGAGAGATTTAGCCCCGTGCCGCTGACATGACCCCTACGGGCACGAACGCCTTCTCCCGGCTCGCA
>JAZDPI010000325.1:0-3227 GCA_043797775.1 Candidatus Eiseniibacteriota bacterium | reverse complement strand
TTCACGATTATCAGAACTACCCAAAGGATGCCGTTGCCTCCGTTCTGGACATCCCGGATGCAGGCGCGCAGATAAGTTTCGCGTCCGCGCTCATAGAAAACGTCAAGAGTCTCGCTGACGCCGGCTGGAACGGTGGGCGGTACGCGTCGAACTGGTACGCCGATTATCGGACGGCCCGCTCGTGGACGACCTCCGGAGGCCGCTCAAGGATGCCTCAACTCATGGTCGCGGCCCACCATCCCGTGGCGCCTTTGATGGACGAGAATGCCCTGCGGAGGGAAATCGAGGTTCAGAAGGCGGCACACAAGATTGCGTGGGGAGACACGAACTATGCCAAGGGCTACTTTCCGGCCGAGATGTGCTTCTCCGAGCGCATGATACCGGCGCTCGTCGCTCAGGGAATCCAATGGGTGATCGTGGCCGACGTCCACATTGCCCGAGCCTGCCAGGACTACCCCTACCTTGCGAACGAAGACAACTGTGATCCACCCAATCCGGCCGACAAGTTGAATCCAGCCCAGGGCTACTACAAGAGCACCTACATCAGCAGGGGGGTGACGGTGAAGACTCCGCCACCCTACGCACTGAGGCCGCATTATGCGCGATACGTTGACCCCGCCTCAGGGCAGGTCTTCACCATAACGGTAATCCCTTCGGCAAACGCCATGAGCTGGAACGAAGGGTACGGGCTGTACGGCACCGGCGAGATAGACGCCATTGCCGCGTACAACGATCCGGCCCGTCCGATGCTCATACTTTTCGCACACGACGGCGACAACAACTGGTCGGGTGGCTACTCGTACTACAACGAAAATGTGACCGGCTTTTGCCATCAGGCCGTCACAAAGGGTTACGAGCCCTCGACAGTCGACGAGTATCTCGCCGACCACCCCATAGATTCAGGGGACATCGTTCACGTCGAGGACGGCGGATGGGTGAACGCCGACGGCGACTTCGGTTCCCCCCAGTTCATAAACTGGAACTGGCCGCTCGTGGACGCGACCGGCAACTTCGACATACCCGGCGGTTGGGCCGAGGATGAACGAAACTGGGCCGTCCTCACCGCCGCTCAGAATCGAGTCGAGACGGCGGAGGATATTCTCGGCGGCGCGCCCACCCCCTCCAAGATCTACGATCCCACGACAGGGGCCAACAGCGTCGAGAAAGCGTGGCACCATCTTCTCTCTGGCTACGAGAGCGGCTACATGTACTACGGCACGTCTCTTGACATGGAAGTCAAGGCAACGCTCGCGGCGAACGCGGCGGTGCTCTATGCGGATCCCGTGATTGCCGGGGGTGGGCGGAGCGAGGACGTGGCGCCGACGGTGTGGCTCCCGCAGCGACTTCCCTGGAACCCGGGAGGCAAAGGCGGAGGCGCACTGTGGGGTTATCCGAGCGGCGAGGGGGCTCAAATGCCGAGCGACTTCTGGGTTTGGACCTTTGCTTACGATGTCTCGGGCCTGACACGCGTTGACCTCAAGTATCGAATAGACGCAGACGGAGCAAACCCCATGAACAGCGATCAGAACGAAACCTACTCCGGCGGGCCTGAGGTCGGGCCCTGGCAGACGCTCGCGATGACGAAGCGCGTTTTCCCTAAAGGCAACTTCTTCAACGATCCCAGCATAGACTTCTTCGTGCTGCCGGACTACATTGCCGACGAGTACTACGCGCAGGTGACCGGACTCTCTGAGGCGCTTCTGGACTACTACGTGGAGGCCGAGGACTCGCTGGGCAACGTGAAGCGGAGCCCGATTCAGCACGTGTGGATAGGAGAGGCAACCGGTAGCCCCGGCCACGTGATAGACGGCACCCTGGACACGACGGCCACACTGGTGGCGTCAAACGGCAGTTTACATCTTTACGCGGAATGGGACGGCGAATTCCTCTACCTGGCGACCGAGGGTGTCGGGGCCACTGTGGGGTGGGACCACTTCATCGTCGTCGGAGTTGACCTTGCCACCCCTGTCTCGGCCCCGTGGGCAAAGGCCGGGACTGTTACCGACCGCATGCTCTATATGGGTAATGAGAACTCGAACAACTGGTGCGGATGGTTCAATCAAAGCGAAACCGTCCTCTCAGACGGAGTTCAGTCGGCCTCCGGAAGCTACCTCGAAGGACTCGTGAGGCTCGAAACCTATCTTGGCGTGCCCCTGCCGCAGGGAGTGTATCTCGCGGCGGCCGTCTATGACTCGCCCGACGGCGGGCAGCTCAGAGATCAGGCTCCCGCGGGTGACGGCGACGGGAACGTGGACGCGGCCGAGTACGTTTACTTCCCGCTCTCTGTCACCGCAGTCGGGGATTATCCGGGCGGAGGTGGGGGAGGCGGTAGTGGTGGTTCCGGCGGAGGTTGGGGAGGGGACTCCGGCGGCGGTTCCGGCCCTGGCGAAGGGCCGGCCACTTCACAGCCGCCGGTGCTCGCGCCGGTACGGCCGAACCCCTTCGACGGCAGTGCCCGGATAGAGTTTTTCCTTCCGCGCTCTCAAGTGCTGGCGGCTGAAGTCTACGACGTGCACGGGAGGATAATCAGAACGCTTATCCGCGGTGAAACGGCTTCGGGATGGCACACGTTGATGTGGGATGGCCGGGACGCCGACGGTGTGGGGGTTGCTCCCGGCGTTTACATACTGCGGCTCGACGGAGGTGTCTGGAGTCTCAGCAGTAAGATTATCCTTCTTCAATAGTCCCTGATAGTCCCTCGTGCCCTGCGGACCCTTCTAGGAGGAAGCAATGATGCCTTTTCTCAGCGGGCGAACGCCTGTCGTTCGCATCCTCTGTCTCGCTCTTACCGGGCGATCATCCTTATCTCACGCCCCCCGTCTCGTTCTCAACAGTGTTTTCCTCAGCGTGCTCCTTGTTGGTCTGGCTGCACCGCGTGCACGTCCCGACGAAGGCATGTGGCTGCCTCACGACCTGCCAGATGCCGTAGTCGAGAGAATGCATGCCGAAGGTTGTGAGCTCACTAAAGACGAAATCTTCAACTCCCTTGGCACGGGCGCGGCGAACGCGGTCGTCAAGTTGGGGGCCACCGGCTGCTTTGTGTCTTCCGAAGGGCTCATTCTTACGAATCATCATGTCGCTTTTAGAGCCGCTCAGCGGATGAGCACTCCGGAGAGGAACTACATCGAACGAGGGTTCCTTGCCAGGACGAGAGAAGAGGAGGCGCCGGCCATAGGTTACCAGGCGTACGTGCTCCAATCCGTTGAAGACGTGACGGGCGAAGTACT
>JAZDPI010000305.1:0-2567 GCA_043797775.1 Candidatus Eiseniibacteriota bacterium | reverse complement strand
CGCGCATGATGTCGCCGTACATCTGGGTCGCTTTCTTGAGCTCCGCCGCGCGGTCCTCGTGGTACTTCTTGTCCAGGATCTTGGTCTCGAGCCGATAGGTGCTCTCCTCTCCCTGCGGCGAATCCGGCTTTTCACCTTTCTTTTCCTCCCTGGAGCCCTCGTACGTCCAGAGCGCAACCGCCAGGACTCCCGCGGTCGCGACACCGATCGTGACCCGGCGCTTCTTCTCCGGGGAGAGCCCGCTGTACCTAGCCTTGAGTCTCGCCCACATCATGCGTCCTTTCGATCACGAAGAGTCTGCCGCTCTCGTCTGCTTTAAGGAACACCTTCTCGAGCGCGATGGCCAGGGGCCGTGCGGAAATCCCGGAAGTCAAGAACAGGCGTTCCGTGAGCTGCGTGGGGGCCCCGCTCGTGTTTCTTATAGTGAAGACCTTGACCGTGAGCCCGAGCCCTTCGACCCGCCGCTCCTCGTTCAGCCAGACCGTGAGCCCCGTCACGACCCCGGTCCGCTCCTCGTGCCGCTCGACCACCGTGGTGTCGTCCGCCTCACCCCGGAACGCCATACGCACGAGATCCACCACCACGAGTTCCTCCGGCAGGCCGGCGTACCTCTCCAGGGCCTCCTTCACATTCACCTGCCGGGGCTCGGCGAGCCACACCGTCTGCGACGGGATCTGCCTCGGATGCGTGATGAGGCTATACACCTCGCCCGCCGAGGTAATGAATAGCTCATTGGGTGTGCGGTTGAACTCTCGCTCCCCGGTCGGCTGGACCGTGGCCAGGTACTTGACGAAAAGGCTTTCTCCCTTGGCCGTCACGGTCATGCCCTTCTCCTGGCTGAAGACGTAGTCGGTCACCACGTCCGGGCAGATGATCCGGTTCACGTCCGTGGCCGAGAGTTCCACCGCCGTGGTCCTCCCGGGTTGCACCACCACCCCTTGAGAGCCCGCTTCATTCTCTGCGGCCAGAGAGGCCGGCCGAGAAATGCCTGAAATCGAAAGCCAGAAGACCATGCCCGCCGCCAGCAAGAGCGCACCGGTCGACCTCATCCTCTTCCCTTTCTTACTTCAACCCTTTTGCTCTCGAATCCCCTTGAGATAGAACCGTCCGTCCCTGACCTCGTGGGCGAGCTCGAACAGCGCCGTCCGGTTCTCCACGAGCTTGTCGTCGATGTATTGCCTTAAATCTCCTTTGACCGTGACGAAATCGCCGTCCGCCCTGAAGGTCATCTCGGAAACGTTGAATACACTTGTCATGCGCGAGTACTCCACGTCGTCCGCCATGCCCACGTAATCTTTCAGGTGGTTTGCATAACCATCGGAATCGTAGAGTGCCAGCACCTCTTCGAACTGCCGCCTGGCGTTCGCAGGCGTGTAGTTCCACATGAGGTTGGCCACATAGGTCACCATCATGCGAAGGTACTTCGGGTCCGCGGACCCGTTCGTGACCGAGGCCTCTTCCGAGAGTCCACCGGCCGGAACGAGCACTGTGTGCCTGGAGGAAAGCGCCCGGTAGAGAATCCAGGTATTTAAGAGCGTGCACACGCCAATCCCAACGAGAACGAGCTTCAAGACCCGAAGCTCTGCGTTCTTCGCGCCCATCCTGCTCAAGTATCGGGACATCTTCATGAGCCGCGACCCCGCGCGAAAAGAGAGAGAGCGCTTACTCGTAGAAGGTTGTCTCGAAATACCCGGGATAGTTCCTCAAGTGCGAGAGCCCTACAAAATAGAGCACGTGCTTCAGAAACCCGCGCGGGTATGCCTTCTTCTGTCTGCGGTACATCCATGGGACGACGAGTACCGAGACCCAGAGCGGCCAGCCTCCGAAAACGTAGGCCAGCCCCAGGCAGAGGACCATTACGTTGATCTCGTCCGCCTCCCACCAGAGAATGGTGAACGGTGAGTTGAGGTACTGTGGAAACCTCTCGCCTTCCATGACTCAAGTCTCCTTATCAGGACGCGAAGGGGGGACGAGCCCCTCACAAGAGAGGGCCCTCGATCTGCAACTGAATGCGTGAGAGAAGGACCCGGCCCCGAGAGGTGGGCGGCCTCGCCCAGGAAACGGGCTCCTCCCGCGGTCATGGTACGGACACAGCCCGCCATGGAAATGTCCGCAGCGTCCTCTCCCCGGGCGCGAGACCGCGGGAGGGCCCTCCTCCTCTCTTGAACGGCGCAGGGAACCAGCTCCCCCCTGCAATCCCCGGCTTCGGGCGGGTCTTTCGGGAAAGCTCTTCTCTGCGCATCCCTCGAATCGACCATGGTTCGATTGCCCTTCCTCAGATGAGTGCACCGAGCGCTCTCACCACCGAATCCGCCTTGATCAGAATGCCGCCGGCGAGCACGGCCGGGACGGCCCCGATGAGATTGTTTCTCACTGCCTGTATGGCCCCGAGCGCGATGAAGGCCACGCCGGCAGCCACACCGATGGGACCCTTGAGCATCTTGGTCACGATGATGTCGTAGACCGTAAACCCCAGAGTCGTGCTCTCGTCCGCGTTGTCCGGGATCGTGACGTTGAGCGCGAGGACCGGGCCGGCGGAACCCGCCAGGATCACAAGCAACACGAAC
>JAZDPI010000300.1:0-3105 GCA_043797775.1 Candidatus Eiseniibacteriota bacterium | reverse complement strand
CATCATGGACCGTTCGGGCCGACCAGTCGCCCAGATTGGATGCGTGGAATCTGACCTCGAAGGTGGGGTTGTGAAGCAGACCTCGCAGAATCTGCAGATCGAAGCCATCTTTCCCGCGGCGCTAAAATCCCGTTGGGGATGGCAGCCCATGTGCCGATTTTACGCCGAAATCGGTAATCCGTGGGCCATTGGACGTTCTGCCTGAGTCCTAATTCTGTCAAATCCTGCTGTCCCCCGCTGACAAATTGCAGCGGAACCCCGTTTTCCCGGTCTTCCAGGTTGCATTTCAGCCTCCTTTCTGACATAATTAGGACTCCTGACGTATCCTGGTTATGCCATACCTTGGGAGGCAGATCCATGAGCCGGTCGAGAAAAGAAGTATCGCTGGTGAGAACCTTCGTGGGACCGCGGATTCTGACTCTGGAACAGCTCTGTCGCCGGGTTGAGTTGTCGCGGTCCAGTGTGATTCGGAGATTGAAGGAGCACGGGTACCACTCGAGCTATAACTGGGCTGGAAGGTTTCTGACGATTGATGAAGTTGCCGATTTCGATTCGCGGGGCCTCTGGTTCTATAAGGAGGCTCGCTTCTCGAGGGACGGAACCCTCAAGCAAACGGTCGGTCGCTTGATCGCAGGCAGTGAAGGAGGGATGACCCACGACGAGCTGGCGACGATCCTCGGGGTGCGTGCGCACAATTCCCTTCTCGACCTCGTCAGAGAGAAGAGGATACAACGGGAACACCTCGGGCCCACCTTTGTCTATCTGAGCACGAAGTCTTCTGTCAAGAGGAAGCAGGTCCAGGAGAGGGAATCATTGCTCGCGCGCGAGCCGTCGCCACGTCCAACGAGCCGGCAAACGGTCGCCATCCTACTCGAGCTGATCAAGGACCCGGAAGTCACACGGGGAGAGATCGTGAAACGGTGCAAACGGGCCGGAGTCGTCCTCTCACGAGAGATCGTTGATGTGCTATTTGAGATCTACTCGTTGGATAAAAAAAGGGCTCCATAGGGGTTTACGATGTCCTCAGAGAGGAGCAAGAGAATGCCACGGCCGTCGTCGATGGGAACTTCCCTGCTCTACCACGGTTCAGCTTCCCTTGGGAGGATGGAGGCTGTTCAGTATGTGGTCGGCCCCTTCTCGTTCGTGTGACACGGCCACGCACGGTGATTTCGACTTCCTATGGGATCTTCCGGGCAATTGAGCGCCAAGGTTTCTGCCCACGCCATCCCCGCCGACCGGCCGCGCGCTCGCGAGAACTGCTGCGCATTGTGGCGCCGGGTGGTAATCTCGCCTACGACATACTCGTCCATGTGGGCTTTGCTCGCTTCGTCCACTGCCGGCAGGGGGAAGAGATCCGGAATGACTTATGGCGCGAGCATACGATCGACCTCCCGCCGAGCACCGTGAGCTATTTAGCCCGCAAATTCGTGGCCTACTTCTGCGTTGCACACGAGGAGAGCCGTGACTTGCTGCGAGGAGATATGCGCCTTCGGGGTGGCTACATCCTCCACGTGGACGGCTCCTGCGAGGAGGGTAGTGGGGTGCTCCTGGTGTGTGTTGACTCGCTGAGCGCACAAGTGCTCGAAAGCCGTAAGATAGCCTCCGAGAACCACGATGAGGTCAAGAGCGTTCTATCGGTCGTGCGCCGAGATTGGGGGATTCCTGTGGGTATCGTTCACGACCTGCGTAAGGCGCTCATATCGGCAGCCGCCGAAGTTTTCCCCGGCACTCCCCAGTTCGTCTGTCATTACCATCTGGCGGCTGACGTGGGAAAGGACATCCTTGGATCGCATGTGGATAGACTCCGCCGCCTGTTCCGTTGTAGCAAGGCACGACCGAAACTGCGTACTCTTGTCCGGTCACTGAAGGAATTCGCCACCTCCGGAGACAACGACGAGCACACCGTAACCAGCATCGTGGAGGCACCTTCAAGGAAACAACTCCTGGAGTACTGCACCCCCGAGGCAATCATGGGCGCCGTCCATGCACTGGCCTGTTGGATCCTCGCCTATTCCCATGACGGGAAGGGGTACGGCTTTCCCTTCGACCTACCCTACCTGGACTTCTACAAACGGATCGCGAGCGTTCACCAGGCACTCGGCGACGCGAACCCCAACTGGCCCGACAGGAAGCGGGGGCCTTATGGGTGGCTCACGCGTCTGAGGGAGATTCTGGATATGGTAGTCACCGGTGAGTACGCAGCAGACTTTCGCCAGGTTGTGTCCGAAACTGAACGAGACAGGAGAATCTTCGAACGTTTTCGGTCCGCGCTGAGAATTTGCCCGACGGGACAAGGGCACGGCCGGGCTCGGGCATGTAGTCGGGATTACCTGAGCCCTCAGCGGCACAAAGCCACACTGAAAGAGCTGCGAAACTCCTTGGCGAGGCAAGCGAAGCGAGACGGGCCTACCGCACGGGCGTGCAGCGTGGTCGTGGAGCACCTTGATAAGTACTGGGACATGCTCTTCGGTCACGTCCGGCGAAGAGGGTCGAGAAAGATCATCGTTCCCCCAACGAACAACTTCGAAGAAGGCTTGTTGGGTGTTGTCAAGAGGCAGTGCCGCCGGCTTCACGGAACGAGAGATCTTTCTCGTGACATAGAAGGAATGTCCCCGGCCACCCCCCTTCTTCTCAACCTCCGCAACGGTGAGTACTGCGAGACGGTGTTTGGAGGGCAAGAGCCCGAAAAAGTAGCAGCGCGATTCAGCACCATAGATTCAAGAGTCGTCGCGCGGTTGCTGAAAACCTGGCGGCGGGACAAGATGTCCACGCATTTGTCTCAGAAATTGGCTGGACTCAAGGGCCTCCCGAGGCAAGTAGCGCGGTTCCTATCAGTAGCCGGAAAACACCTACCCGCAGACCGGAAAGCCTGAATCCAACGGGATTTTAGCGCCGCGGCATTTTTTCAGGCGGAAAAGTGACGCTGACGACTTCTCGGAGAGACTCAGAAGCCCGAACGTCGCGGGCTGCGGCTTCAATTTCGATAATGCAGAAAACTGAGAAGCTGGGGCGAGGAGGATTGCAGGGCAGAGCGAAGGTGAGGCGGGGCAGAGCGAGTGGTGAGGGGGAGGCGGACTGAAGGTGACTGCTGTTGGGACCGGATGG
>JAZDPI010000274.1:0-12950 GCA_043797775.1 Candidatus Eiseniibacteriota bacterium | reverse complement strand
CCCGGATGTCCTAAGTAGCGCGGAGGTCCTGAACCACCAGAAGAAGCTGAACCATTCGAAGAACCTGAACAATCGGACGAACCCGAGCGACCGAACGCGCCCGGGGGATCGGCATAGAGCGCGACGTGCAGGGCCAGCATGGCCGTCACCAGGAGAAACGTGAAGAGCGTTTCAGTCAAGACGAGAGCCGAAGTGAACCAGAGGGGAAAGTAGAGCGCCAGCGCGAGTAGGGTCCCCGGCCAGAGCCTCCCGCGCCACGTTCTGCGCGCGATGAGAAACACGAGAAAAAACGTGAGGGCGTTCAGAAGGACCTGTGAAAGCTGGACAGTGAGTACGCTTCTGCCCATCGACCAGTAGAAGAACAGCAGGTAGAATGGATACCCCGGCTGCCTCATACGTGTCGGCGTTTCGCCCCGGAAACCGTCGAAACGGTGGAATTCGGCGTCCGAGACGCCGTAGCCGCCTCCGTTGAGAAGGCTTCGGGCTATGGACAGATACTCCTTGCTGTCGTATGGATCAATCGGTCGATCCACGAACTTAATCCCGGCAAGCTGGACCGCGACGACGACCAAAATGGACGTCCAGAGCCACCCGGGGGACAGATTGGTGTTCATAATGAAGCCTTTCAGCGAGCGGCGTACTCGCCGGCCCTCGCCACCGGCCTCACGCCATCCTGCGTTACGCCCAGCGCCGCCTGACTGCTGACCTTGGGCCGAGGCTGTCGCCGTCTTTACGAGAATCGCCGACACCACGCCCTCCGTCGTCTTCACGTCCGTCGCCGCCGCCCTGCGCCGGACCGCCGCCGACGTCACGCCCCTCGCCATGTCCCCCGCATCGAGAGCCATGCTCCAATCACCGCGAGGGCCAGGCCGCACTCCAGAGCCAGCCAGGAATACTCAGCTCCGGCGTAGCCGCCCGTGAGAATTCTGTTCGTGTCTTTCACAAAGGACCAGTACCAAAGGCCGAAGGCAGCGATCTGCAAGACGACAACATACCACGTGACACGAAGCGGTCGCCCCGCACCCTCCTGCACGAATGCCACGGCACAGGCCGTAACGAAGTAAAGGCTTATGAGGACGGGGGCGAACACGGGCCCGAACCACGGTTCCGGCAGAAGGAAGAGACAGTCCCATTCGAAGAGCGAGGACGGCCAGCCTCCGAACCAGCTCAGGCCGACATAGTATGTGATGTCCCACACGCCGAACATCAGAAAGAAACTAGCAACTCGTGACCGCCAGTTGAAACCGGCGAGCCACGCGACGGCGGCTAACATCACAATCGTACATGCCTCGCGCACCTGCTCTACGTACATGCGTGACAGGATGTCCACTTCACCCGTGGTTACTGCACTCGTGGCCGCCTGGACGGTACCCTCGGCTGGGAGACCGCCAGGGAAGATGAGGCGCCTGAGGTACACGACCACTATGGCTTCAAGAAAGCCCATGGCGAGGGCGAAGAGAAAGACCCAGCCAAGCCGTGCCCATGTGGAGGTAGAGGTAGAGGTGGACGTAGACGTAGACGTTACTCGGTCCGCAGCCATCTTAGAATCCTTTCAGACATTGCATCACGATTTGCGCGAGTGATCTCCCAGAGGATAGCGACCGGCCTGCGCTTGACCTCCGCAATGAAGCCTCCCGCGCGCCGGCAGTGCGTCAGCCACCTTCCGAATCACTGTCGTTTTACCGACACCGGGGAGACCGGTGAGAAGAAGGATGCGATTGCGTTCCATTGCAGGTTCTAGAAATATACACTCACTCCGAGCTCGGTAGAGGCCCGGCCCATGCTCCAGCCGGTTGTTATGCTTTCCGAGCTCGAATGCCGTTGAGTGTCGGTCCAAGTCCAGTACCCGCTGCTGTAGCGAGAGCGCTCGTAGGCAACGAGGATCTTGTATTCGCCGTAGAGGCTACAGCTACTGCTCACAAACCACTCAATCCCGCCGGCAGCCACGGCACCCAACCCCCAGGAACGAGAGTGATATTCGCTCCTGCTGCCGTGGAACTCACCTGCCTCATAGGTGAGGTATTCGTCGGTATCGTTCGAATGTGAGAATTGAAGAAAAGGGCCGCACCCCCAGAACGGCCTTACGGTTGCCCTCGGCCAGGAATAGTGAAGGTACAACATGTCCAGCTCCAGGTTCCTGGAACTGGACTCGGACTTCTCCTCTTCTGCCGACCGGTCCCAAACGCTGTCATCTCTCAAGCGGTCGCGGGTCCTGTCCGTGGTGTTCACGTTGACCCCAAGCCCGAATCTGAGCGCGGACCCCGGAGAAAAATGTCGCTTTGCAGAGACGGCTATTCCCGAGAACCAGTAGCCGCCCTGTGTGTGGGCCACGAACTGCATGGACCAGGAACCCTTCTGAAAACGATCGCTCTGTCCCGGTTGTGTCTCACGAACCTCCCCGGCAAGTGCGTCAGGAGACGCCGCAAAGGCCAGAGAGATGGCCGTGAGCGTCACCACGAGTAGGTGGAAGCCCGTTCTGTGATACATGAAGCCCTCCTGTGTACTGGAACGTCTGGTCGCCGTGCCGCGCCTGGTCGCTATGCCAGGCTTGATAGTCGTGCTGTGGAATCGTTGAAGTGTCAGCAAGATGTCTTTTCCGCTCTCATTGTACCTAGTCCTGTGAGTCCTTCGCAAGCAGATCAATGTAGGCCTTATCGAGCAAATCCTCCGGTGCAATCTCCAGCTTCTGCATCAGGTCTTTGAGGACGAGAGCCCCACGTGTGCCGGCCTCCTCGGACCTGCCGCTTGCGTCCGCTGCCGCCGCTTCGCGGTACGTCCCGTCTAGCGTGCTTGTCCGGTTGAGCGTGCACGAGGGATCGAGGGACGACGTTGAGCCAATACGCGTGCCGTCCTCTCCCGCGAGAGAAGACCCCATCACGAACTCCAGCTCTATGAAATCGCCGAGGCCTTCCACCCGATCGAAGTGGATGCGCGTGTTTCCGACTTTGTAGAGCGTCCGCGTCTTTCGCACTGTGCCGCGCACGCCCGCCGAAGAAGCGAGCATCTCTCGGACGGATTGTGGAGATCGAAACCCACACCTGAGATAGTGTGAGACCCTGGGACCGGCCTCATCTGCACGCGTATAGAATATGAGCTCTCCGGTGCCGTCCGCGAACAGGCGCAGTTTGAGCCTCCCCTCGGGGGTATTGAAGAAAACGTCTTCTTGCGTGAACTCGACACCGGGCGTCTCGCTGATGCGCTCCGCGATCTTCCGCTGGCGCTGGAAGTCGCGGGCGCGGGCCTTTATCTCGATGTTAGCGGGCATAGAAGTATCAGCAGCGGGGGTGCTGTGAGGTCTGTCATCCCAGCTCCGTTCCCTCGTTAAGAATAGCCATGTAGCGGTCGTAGGCAAAAAGCCGTCCGCGCTTCTTTCCGGTGAGTTCCCTTGTGATGTCCAAGTCCGCAAGCAGTTTCATTCCGGAGGAAGCCGTGGGGAAGGATACACCGGCCCTCATTAAAGGGACTTGCATAGCGCAGACAGTTATTGAAACTTACGGGTTAAGCTTGAATAAGAATGGGGGTAATGTCAACAAGAGGCAAGTGTCTTTCCAAAAGATTGTGGAGACCGGACCTTGGGCCTGAGCGGGCGCGAGGCCCCGGGGTTGGCGGGCCCGTTCACGCATGCAGGGGCATGGAGAGGGTTCGTACCTCCGCTACTGAGGCTTGGAACGTCCGACGGCGGTGCGGGTAGCAGTGATACAACGCAAATGTCCCCCGTTCGCGAGTGATCCTCCCCGCCATTACAGCTCAGACATGCACTACTTCTCGCCGAGTGCCTCAAGATCTGCCAGGTCGGTCTTGCGTCCCGTGGCCTTCTTGTTTGCCACGAACTCCCGGCGCCCGAGGAAATGGACTCTAATGCCGCCATAGCTACCGTCAACCTTGCCGGCAAAAGCGTCCGCAATGGAGATCCCGGTGAGTGATGTAATGAAGTCAACACGAACAGGTGGGACTCCAAGCTGCACGACCTTCCCAATCGCACAAAAATCAGCTTTCGTCAGGCCGAGCGACCCGAAGCCGAAGTCGCTGAGTGCCGCCACAACACGTTCCGCATTCGCAGGAAGAGGCTTGACCAGAATATCCAGATCGCCGGTGAACCTGGGGGCCCCATGAAAAGCCAGGGCATAGCCGCCCGCGATGAGGTATTCAACCCCGTGTTTGTTCAATAACTCGAGCAGTTCTCTGAAGTCTGGGTGGATTTCCATAGTACTGCCTGCGCAAAAACTCTACCGCCGAGACTCGATCCTCCGGTGACTTGTTCAACCAGTACACGAGGTTTTGCCCTGCAAGCTCCGGATCGTCCAGGTCCCATTTCGTCACAATTCTCTCTATCATACCTCTAGCCTATCACAGCGCGGTGCAATGCGCTAACAATTTCTTGACGTTGTGCGACAGTACCGGCAGTAGTACCATTGTTCGCAATGTTCACCGAGACTTCTCTGCTCGCCGGCATACGCAAACGCCTCCGTCTCCCCGGAGGACTCCTTGGAGGCGGCTCGACGCGCCCAGGGGCGTCGCTGTTGGGCGCAGTGCGCACCCCCTTTTCGCGACACGACCCGCGCATCCTCGTCCTGGCCGTCTGCCGCAGCATCGCAGCCCTGGGTTTCTCCATCGTTTTCCCCTTCCTCAGCATCTACTTGCACAGCGAGATGGGCGTCTCCATGACCGCCATCGGCACACTCTTCCTTGCGTCGAGCGCCGCGGGCGGTCTTGCGCAACTGGCCGGCGGCGAGCTTTCGGATCGCCTGGGCAGAAAGAGGGTCATGATTGCCGCCTTCGGAATCAGGGCGGTGATGTTCTTCCTAATGAGCGTAGCCGTTCTCCAGAGGGCGCAGTTCGGCGTTCTCGCCGCTCTGGTCATTGGAACCGTGTTCACGGGGAGACTCTTCGAACCGGCCTCGAACGCGATGATCTCGGACGTCACAGGTTCCAATCGAAGGCAGGAGGCATTCGCCCTCGTTCGCATCGGCATGAACCTGGGCTGGGCCATCGGACCCGCCATGGGAGGGTTTCTCGCGTCGTTTTCCTATGCCTTTCTCTTTCTTACATCGGGCATTCTCTCGATCGCCGGCCTTGTGCTGCTCCTTGCGAGACTTAAGGACACACAGGTCGGCACGCGCTCGGTTAAATTGAGCCTCCACGATGTCCGCGAGATCGTGCGCGACCGCACGTTCTCGCACTACAGCATGATCTCCTTGCTCCTGTTTGTTGTCACGGCTCAGCTCATGATGACCCTTTCCGTGTACGCCGTTGACTGGGTTGGCATCTCCAAGATCGAGCTGGGCTATCTCTACACACTGAACGGTCTCATGGTGGTCGTGCTTCAGTTTCCGTGCGTGAGACTAGTTCAGCGCTTCAGGATATCACGGGTGCTGGCATTGAGCAGTCTCCTCTACGCGGTGGGATACTTCTCGATGGCCTTCGCGCCGGCGGTGGCGAGAGCGTTCTCGCGTTTCGGGGCTATGGGCGGGGCGCCAGCCAGCCACGGGTTGTCCGGTGGCGCGTTCGACGTGGCCGGGCTTGCAGCCGGTGCCGCTGCGGGGGTCACTGGCGCCGTTGGCGGTGCCCTCGGCGGCGGCTTCCTCACCCTGCTCGTGTGCATGGCCGTCGTGACGCTCGGAGAGATTCTCATGGGTCCTGCCTCGCTTGCGCTCGTCGCGAACATGGCGCCTGCCGCCAGGTACGGCCGGTACATGGGTGTGTACGGCCTGTCGGACTCGGTCGGGCATTCGTTGGGACCTTTCCTGGGCGGGATTGTCATGGACGCGAGCGCTGGGAACTCTTACGGGGTCTGGGGAGCCGTGGGCGTGGTCGGCCTTGCAGCGTGCGTGGGATTCCTCCAGTTCGGAAAGAGGCTTACGCGGGACACAGACGTTCTGCCCCCAGAAATGCCGCCAGGCGGCATTTCGCCCCCGCAGTGATCTGGGGAGGTGGGACGCACGGGCGGCCGGTCGAGGCACGCCCGCCGCCCGCAACTCGGCCTCCGCCTTGCCATCCGCCGCAGTTTCGTGTAGTGTGCCGTCCTGAAATGAAAACCCCCACGCCTTCGAAATCTTCGAACATGCCCGCGGCGCTGGCGCGCTATCCGATGTTCAGCGGCCTTGAGCGGGGCGACCTGGCGCTCCTTGCTTCCGTCGCCGTGAGACAGCGCTTCGAGAAGGGCGAGACCATATTCATCGAGGGCAACGAGTCTCTGGGTTTCTACGTCGTCGAGCGTGGAAGGGTCAAAGTCTACAAGGTCTCACCCGAAGGCAAGGAACACATACTTCACATAATTGAAGCGGGCTTCAGCTTCGCCGAGGCCTGCATCTTCTTTGAAGAGCACAAGTGTCCCGCATCGGCCGAGGCCCTCGAGGACACGGTAACCATCTTTTTCCCGAGAGTCAGATTCCTTGACGTTCTGCGGAGAAGCTCTTCAATTGCGATGCGCATGTTGGGGTCGATGGCAGGCTGGGTGAGGCTCATGGCAGAGGAAGTCGGGGGACTCTCGCTCAGCACGGTCGAGGGACGCCTTGTTCATTATCTGTTTGTGCTTTCGAGGCGAACTAAGGTACACTTTAAGGACGAGACTGTGTTGAGGCTGGACGTGCCGAAGAGGGTCCTGGCCTCCAGGCTGGGCACGATCCCCGAGACATTCTCCAGGACACTCAGAAAGCTCCAGACGAAGGGGCTTCTCAAGGTCGAACGGAGCACCATCAAAATATTGAACGCCAGCGGGTTGCTGGATATGCTCGAGTAACCGTGCTGTCCAGGGGGCTGTTGTAGCGTCCTGCCAGCCATGGCGGCCGGAATGCGCGGTGTCTTTGACGGCCGGCCGCTTGATAGATATATCTTTCTGTGGCGCCTGTCGGCGGGCTAAGAATCCGGGGTTGGTGCGCCAGCGTGAACGTTCATGCTGGTGTAATGCCTTCGTGCCGTATGCCTGCCGGCAGGTCTACAGGGTCCGCGCACGCCTTTCCGTAACCGCTTGTTGCTTTGCAAGATACGCCCGGCCTCGGCCCTGCCGTCTTCCATTCCGAACAGCCCGATTCAAACCGGTGTTATTCCTTGCAAGGCCGGTTCCGTTGTGAGAGAATTGGTATCTTATTAACTCGAAGGCTTTTTTCGGCTTGACGCTCATGTGGGCGCGCACGTCTTGCCGGCTCCCTTGGTCCGGCCAGCGACCCAGGACGACGGCGGCTCGCCAAACCCGTCCAGGGGCGGTGCAGCCCGGCTCACTGTATAACAGTTTCTGCTTGGAGGAGGAGAACATGATCAACGAGAAAGAGCTGCTTGAAAAAGCGATGAAGCCCGGCAAGGATGCCATGAAACTTCATCCCTTTTTCAAGGGCAAGATCGAGATCGTTCCCAAGTGCGTGGTCCGTGATTTCGACGACTTTGCCATCTGGTACACGCCGGGTGTTGCCGAGCCGTGCAAGGACATCGTTAAGCATCCCGAGAAAGTGTACGAGTACACGAACAAGTGGAACCTGGTCGGCGTTATCACGGATGGAAGTCGCGTGCTCGGGCTCGGGAACATCGGCCCCGAGGCCGGCTACCCCGTGATGGAAGGACAGGCCCTCCTCTTCAAGTACCTCGGCGGAGTCGACGTTTTCCCGATATGCCTCGGCACTCAGGACCCGGACGAGTTCATCGTGGCCGTGAAGTGGCTCCAGCCCTCGTTCGGCGGCATCAACCTGGAAGACATCGCCATGCCGAAGTGCTTCCGCATCCTCGAAACACTCCGCCGCGAGTGTCATATTCCCGTGTGGCACGATGACCAGCAGGGGACTGCCGCCGTGACGGTAGCCGGCCTTGTCAACGCTCTCAAGATTGTGAATAAGAAGATCGACAAGATAAAGGTCTCGATGATCGGTGCAGGCGCATCCAACATTTGCATCGCAAGACTTCTCACCGAAGCCGGCGTTGACCCGAAGAACATCTATATGACCGACAGCAAGGGCATCCTCCACAAGGGTCGCACCGAGCTCAAGGAGAAATTCGCCGAGAAGTGGCACATGTGTGAGATCTCCAACGAAGAGCAGCGCACCGGCGGACCCGCCGAGGCCATGGCGGGCACGGATGCGTGCATAGCGCTCTCGACTCCGGGCCCGGGCATCATAAAGAAGGAATGGGTCAAGAGCATGGCGAAAGACTCCATCGTTTTTGCCTGTGCCAACCCGATACCTGAAATCTGGCCGTGGGAGGCCAAAGAGGCCGGTGCCCGAATCGTCGCCACCGGACGCTCGGACTTCCCGAACCAGGTCAACAATTCCCTCGGATTCCCGGGCATCTTCAGGGGCGCCCTCGACGTGAGAGCGAGCACCATCACCGATAAGATGTGTCTGGCGGCGTCGTACGAGCTTGCTCGCTGTGCCGCGGACAAGGGTTTGAAGGACGACTATCTCATCCCGACGATGAGCGAGTGGGAAGTCTATCCGAGAGAAGCCGTTGCGGTCGGGATGCAGGCCATAAAGGAAGGAGTCGCCGACATAAAGATGGACAAGGAGAAGCTCCTGGAAGTCTCCTCGGCCATCATCAGACGGGCCCGCGAGACCACGAAGCTGCTCATGGAGAAGCGCGTGATACCCGAGGCTCCGGCGGATTAGGGTTGTGACAGGAAGGGGAAAGGGTAAATGAAAGAGCTTGATGCGATCTTCAAGCCGCGTTCTGTGGCCGTCATCGGTGCTTCCACCAAGAAGGGCACCATCGGGCGAGAGCTTCTCCGAAACATGATCGAATACGAGTTCAACGGGATGATCCACCCGGTGAACCCCAAGGCCGAATACATCCAGGGCATCAAGACGTACGCCTCGGTACTGGACATTCCGGACGAAGTCGATCTCGCAGTCGTGGTTGTGCCCAAGGAGCAGGTTCTCAAGGTCGTCGACGAGTGCGGTCGGAAGGGCATAAAGGGACTGGTCGTCATCAGTGCGGGTTTCAGGGAAGTCGGGGGCGAGGGAATTGAGCGAGAGAAGAAGCTCGTAGAGCTCATCCACAAATATGGAATGCGTCTTGTCGGCCCCAACTGCATGGGCACACTCTCCGGCGTTCCGGAGGTGCGCCTCAACGCGACTTTCGCCCCGGGCCAGCCCTTCTCGGGAACCACCGCCTTCATGTCTCAGAGCGGCGCGCTTGGAATCGCGATCTTCAATCTCACCCGACAGCTTAATATCGGTTTTTCGTATTTCGCGAGCGTGGGGAACAAAGCCGACGTTTCAGGCAACGATCTCATGGAGTACTGGGAGGACGACGAGCACACGAAGGTGATCTCTCTTTATCTGGAGTCCTTCGGGGCCCCGCGCGTGTTCACGAAGCTTGCGAAGAGAATTGCAAAGAAGAAGCCGGTCATCGTCGTCAAGTCTGGAAGGACCGAGGCCGGCGCAAGGGCGGCCTCGTCGCATACCGGTGCCCTTGCCGCACCGGACGTTGCCATCGAAGCGCTCCTCAAGCAGACCGGCGTCATCAGGGCGACGACGATCGAAGAGATGCTGGACATCATCCTGGCCTTCACGAAGTGCGCGATCCCCAGGGGCAACCGCGTCGCGATTCTGACGAACGGCGGCGGCCCGGCCATCATGGCGGCGGACGCGTGCATCAACTACGGGCTGAAGCTTGCGCAGATTCCGGAAGAAACGCGCAAGCAGCTCGCGAGCTTCCTCCCGGCCGAGGCGTCGCTCATCAACCCCATCGACATGATCGCGAGTGCCACGGCGGAGACTTACAGCAAATCCATGACCGCACTTCTCTCGGACGACAACATCGACATGTTGATAGTCGGATTCACGCCGCCGGTCATGGTCAAGCCGATGGACATCGCCTACGCGATCACCGAGGTGAAGCGGCGCTTCAACAAGCCCGTCGTGAGCTTTTTCATGGCGGAGGAATCGTTCTTTGACGAATTCCCGGGCCTGGTGCCCGACTGTCCGCCGTTCTACCGTTTCCCGGAAGCCGCGGCGATGGTCTGTGCCGAGCTCTACAACTACTACCTCTGGCAGCAGCGTCCGGAGGGGAAGGTTCGGGCCTTCGACGTAGACAAGGCGACGGTCACGGCCATCTTCGATGCCCGCATAGAGAAGGGCGGTGGCTACCTTGATCAGGTGGAATCGTTTGACGTCCTCAAGGCCTATGGATTCCCCATCTGCGGGGCACGGCTCGTGAAAGACATCGATGAAGTCCGCGTTGCGGCCGAGCAGATAGGCTATCCTGTCGTGCTCAAGATGGCGGGACGGGACATCATACACAAGTCCGACATCGGCGGCGTCATGCTCGACATCAAGGACGAGAAGGAATTGGTCTGGGCGTTCCTGGAAATGAAGCGGCTTCTGGCGCGACGGGGGCTCGAATCGAAGGCCGAGACGTTTCTTCTTCAAGAAATGTCGCCCCCAGGCAAGGAAATCATACTCGGCATGAGTCTTGACCCCAAGTTCGGGCCGATTCTCGCCATCGGAACCGGCGGCAAATACGTCGAAGTCCTGAAGGACGTCACCTTTGGCGTTACGCCTCTCACGGATCTGGATGCCAAGGAAATGCTCGAGTCAATGAGAGGCTATGCGCTGCTTAAGGGTGTGAGGGGTGAGCCCCCCGTTTGTATAGACGTTGCCGTCGAGTGCCTGGAGAGACTGGCTCAGCTCGTCGCCGACTTCCCGCAAATTCGTGAGATAGACGTCAACCCGATGATTCTCACGCCGAGAAGTGAGGAATGCCGGGTGGTTGACGTGAGAATAAGAGTAGAGCAGCCGGCGGAGGCGTAGAAACTTTGCAGGAACGCCCCGCAGTTCAATTGACTTAAGTCAAGTCCTGGAAAGAAATCCTGTCAGATAATAGCGAAAGAAGGCCGGCAATGAAGCTCCTTGCCGGCCTTCTTCCTTCGGGAACGAAAGCAGCAGATTCTCTCGAATCCGGCTTCCGCACCAAGAGGTCTCCTCAGCCGTCTCGCGAAGGACCCCTCAGCCGTTCTCGTTTAGAGAGCTCAACGATTCTCTACGCGGGTCTTCCTCCTTCTCATCAGAATCACCGCGCCGGTACCGATAGCCAGAGCAAGAACGACGGCGCCTGTCGGCGTCACTGCAGGCAGCTGGGGCTGAATCGTTATCGTGAACGCTGCGTTGCTCTGGTCGCTCGCCTGATTCACGGCCGTATCATAGGCCACGACCTTCACGAAGCAATTGTTGGAGAGCGTACCCGGCACCGTCCAGAGGTAGACTCCGTCGTTGGCTTCACCGTGGGCAACGAGGTACGGGAAGGTGCTCCCGCCGTCTGTGGAGTAATAGATGCTGATGGAATCGACCCCCAGGTTGTCCGTGGCCGTCCAACGGATGGTGTCCGGAGTGCCCGCATAGAAGATCTCGCCGCCGTTCGGACGATTCACGGTCACCGACGGCAGCACCGCATCGGGCGTTAGGTTGAGCGTGATGTTCTGGCCGACCTCGCTTATGCTCGTGGCCGCGGCGAGCCCCTGGCAGGCATAGTGCGAGTAGTACGAGCTGGAATTCGGATTGGAGCCTGCGTTGAACGTGGTCTTGCCGCTCGCGCTTGAATAGAAGTCCTGCCAGTCTCCGCTGTTAACGTTCAGCTCCAGGTTATACAGTCCGTCGGCCTGCTCCAGGGAAACCCCGTACCACTTTTCACCGTTCGACGGGTTGGCGGGCAGCGTAGAGCAATCGCAGTTCTTGGGATAACCCTTGTACAAGCCTCCGCTCACGCACTCGGCCTCGTTCGGTCGCCAGAAGGTGCGGCCGAGAACGTTTTCATCAACGTGGTAAATGCAGAGCCCGTGGGCGGTGGATGACGTCCTGATGAAGCCTTCGTCGAAGCCGATCTGCTGGCGATTCTCGAAGAGCCAGTATTCTTTGTTGCTTGTTCCGGGATAGACAACCTTGTAAACGGCACCGGTGCCGGTTTGCTCGATCGGCGGGATCGTGATGCCTGTCGTCGTTTTTGTGACAAGCGTCGGGGTCACAAAGCCCAGGTAGACCGTTCCCCAGGCGCTCGGGTGTGCAGGCGAGTTTCCCGCGCAGTCAGGATAGACGTTGGGAACCCTGTTCCACCCGCCGCTCCCCATGAGACTGACCCTGCCCGTTCCAACCGACTGGTAGCCGTAGTCATATTCATCTGGAAGACCGAGGACGTGCCCGAATTCGTGCGCATAGACACCGACGGTAGGAAACATCGGTGTCATTGGAGCGCCGGCCTCACCGACCGTGTCGCCGCCTGCTTCCGGCTCCATGGAGTAGCCGACTATCCGAACGCCGTCCGCGTAGAGTGCAGGAGGCACGGTACCCCAGCCGTCGTTGGACGTGATGCTCCAGGCGTGCGACCAAATGAGCGTTGGGCCGCCGCTCCACTCGGCGCCGGAGCCCGAGTGCACGACGAAGAGGTTCTGGACCACGCCGCCGACCGCGTAGACCGAGAAATTAATGAACGGATCCGCGGCTATGACGGCGTCCATCACCAGGCGCTGGACGTTCCTCGGGTATGGGCCGAAGCCGTTGTCGTGCGTCCCGTCCGGCTGGCAGTAGTAGGCATAGTTGTTCGGAGCTGTAACCCAGCCTATCGTGCTGGGAAGATTGACTGTGACTATGTGGACCGTTCCGTAGGAAACCGTATCGAAGTATCTCTTGAGAGTCTTCACGGTGGTGGTGTCCGCCCCGCCCCTGATGTACCTGTCGGCGAAGAGCATGCTGTCCCACTTGGTCGGCGCGAATCTGGTCGTCGGGCCTCCAGGCGGGTTGTCCGTGAACTTGACGAGGATGACGATGGCCTTGGCCGTGTCGCCGGGGGACAGAGGCTCCCTCTCGAGCCTGTTTATCGACACGCCCTCTTTCCCCGCGAACCGGGCCTCAGTCATCTCGAGCGGCACTCTCTGGCCCTGCGCAGTGTACTGAGCCATTACGTCGGGGTTGAGAGGCATGAAGTGCGGGGCCGCATCGCACGACGCCACAGGCGCCGGCCAATCCGACACGGGTACC
>JAZDPI010000273.1:0-10392 GCA_043797775.1 Candidatus Eiseniibacteriota bacterium | reverse complement strand
TCGCCGATCTCAGTCAGCTTGGCGTCGCGGAAGTACCTCTCAACAGGGTAGTCCTTCATGTAGCCGTAGCCACCGTGAATCTGAATCGCCTTCGTCGTGACTCTCATCGCCGTCTCCGCTGCGTAGAGCTTGCACATCGCGGAATGAAGCGTGACCTTCTCTCCTCTGTCCTTCGTTCTCGCCGCGTAGTAGACGAAGTGCCTCGAGGCGGCGATCTCAGTCGCCATGTCCGCGATCATCCACTGAATGGCCTGGAAGTCGCAAATAGGTCTGTCGAATTGCCTTCGTTCTTTGGAGTACTTGATGCTCGCGTCGAGTGCGCCCTGGGCGATTCCCAGGGCCAGCGCGCCTATGCTGATACGCCCCCCGTCGAGTGCGTTCATGAAAATGGAGAAACCCTGCCCTTCCCGACCGAGCAGATTCTCCTTCGGAATCCTGCAGTCCTCAAAGACGATCTCGCAAGTGTCCGAGCCTCTCAGGCCCAGCTTGTTCTCTTTGGTGCCGACGGAAAAGCCCGGTGTCCCCTTCTCCACTATGAAGGCGCTTATGCCCTTCGTGCCTCTGCCCTTCTCAGTGACCGCGGTGGCAATGCAGACCTCCGCAACGCCCGCACTGGTTATGAAGATCTTCGTGCCGTTGAGCACGTAGCTGTCCCCGTCCTTGACCGCCGTCGTCTCGGTGCCGCCGGCGTCCGAACCTGCGTTGGGCTCGGTGAGTCCAAAGGCCCCTATCTTCTCCCCTTTGGCCAGAGGCACAAGATACCTGCGCTTCTGCTCTTCAGTTCCGAAGGCGTGGATGGGATAAGCGCCCAGTGAAACATGGGCCGCCAGAGTGATTCCGGTCGAACCGCACACTCTTGATAGCTCTTCCACCGCTATCGCATAGCAAACTGTGTCGAGGCCCGCGCCGCCGTGCTCGACCGGTAAGCAGATGCCCATGAGACCCATCTCTCCCATCGCCTTAACCGTGTCCCACGGGAATTCCGCCGTCTCGTCGATCTCTTTTGCCCTCGGCTCAACCGCCTCGAGAGCAAACTTCCTCACGGTCTTCCTCACCATTTCCTGCTCGGGCGTAAGCTCCATGATCCTCTCCTTCGCTCGTTTCCAACAAACCCGAGGTCTCGACCAGCATGGATGATTGAGCCGGCACGGCCGTTCAGAACGACACGCCCAGACCGGCCGCGACGGAAACGAACTCAAGTTCGTCTCTCGGGACGTCTAACTCGTCCTCTTCCGCTTTCTCCGTCTCCCCGAGGCCTCCGTAAGAGCCTTCCAGGAAGGCAGAAACGGGGGACTTCCCTATCCTGAGCTTGCTTCCCACCGAAACCGTGTAGCAGAGCCGCACGGAGTAGCCTGATTCCTTGGCTCCCGTACTCTCACCTTCGTAAGCGACGCGCGTTATGGCCGGGCCCACCCCAAGCCCGAGGTACGGGGCCAACGCGCCGTCCCGGCCACCCGGAAACAGCCGTGCAACGAATCTCAGGCACGTGTTCGAGAGAGTTTTCTCCACCCGTTCAGAGCTGTCGGCGGCACCGGGAACACGACCCAGGAAGGACTCGGAGTTGTCTGCGTAATCCACGGCAAGCCCCATCGTCCAGGCCCTGCCTCCGGCCGCCAGACTCACGGAAGGGAACTTGGTCCCGGAAAACCAGGGGGGCCCTTGTGCCTCGCTGACGAAAAGGTAGCCGATGGAGGCGCCCAGCTCGCAGAGGTCTGCCGCACGTGCCGCGGCCGGCGAGAAAAGGAGCACGGCTGCCGCCATGACACAGGCCCAGCTTACACGAACCCTTGCGCTCATTCCTTGCCCCTCGCTGAGCTCCTGAACCATTCCTTTATGTAAGCTGCAATCTCGATCGTGGTCGTGCCCGGGCCGAAGACTTTCCCTATTCCCATTTTCCGAAGCTCGCCCACGTCACTCTCCGGCACTATCCCTCCGCCCGTCACGAGCACATCGCTGACGCCCTTCTCCTTCAGCAAGTCCAGAACGCGCGGGAAAAGCGTCATGTGGGCGCCGGAGAGAATGCTGAGTCCGACCACGTCCACGTCCTCCTGAATCGCGGCCTCGACTATCATCTCGGGGGTCTGATGAAGCCCGGTGTAGACGACTTCCATGCCGGCGTCCCGCAGGGCGCTGGCGACCACCTTTGCTCCCCTGTCGTGGCCGTCAAGACCGGGTTTTGCGACCAGTACCCTGATTCTCCGTTCCATGATTCTCCTCCTCCTTCGCGGCGGGTTCCGTCACAGCCCGCGGAGAGCCCCGACCGCGAAATCGGCTCTACGTCAGAAAATCGGTTTCTCTCTGTATTCTCCGAAGACACCCCTCAGAACATCCACGATCTCACCGAGGGTGGCGTAGGCCCTTGAAGCCTCGATGATGGGAGGCATGAGATTCTCCGTGCCTCTCGCCGCACTGCAAAGACCGTCGAGACACCTCCTGACGAGGTCGTTGTCCCTCCTGGCCCTCAGTGCCTTCAGTCGTGCCACCTGGATTCGCTCCACCTCCGGATCGATGACCAGAAGGGATATCTCGATCTTCTCGTCTTCGACGACGTACTCATTGACCCCGACGATTATCCTCTTCCTCTGCTCTATCTCCTTCTGATATCTGTAGGCGGCGTCGGCGATCTCCTTCTGGAAGAAACCCTCTTCGATTGCCTTCGTGACTCCGCCCAGCTTCTCGATCCTATCGAAGTATTCGTACGCCTGCCTTTCCAGCTCCGTCGTGAGCGCCTCGACGTAGTAAGAGCCCGCCAGCGGGTCGATCGTGTCTGCCACTCCCGTTTCGAAGGCGATTATCTGCTGAGTCCTCAGCGCTATCTGAGCCGCCTTCTCCGAAGGAAGGGCGAGGGTTTCGTCCATCGAGTTCGTATGCAGGGACTGAGTCCCTCCGAGCACGGCGGCCAGCGCTTCGTAGGCGGTTCTCACAATGTTGTTCTCGGGCTGCTGAGCCGTGAGGGAGCAGCCCGCAGTCTGCGTGTGGAACCTCAGGAGCCACGATTCCTTCTCTTTCGCCTTGAATCGCTCCTTCATTTCGCGCGCCCAAATCCTTCGCGCCGCGCGGTACTTGGCTACCTCCTCGAAGAAATCCAGGTGCGAATTGAAGAAGAACGACAGCCTCGGCGCGAACGTGTCCACGTCGAGTCCCGCCTTTATCCCCGCCTCAACGTACGCAAGACCGTCTGCCAGCGTGAACGCGAGCTCCTGCGCCGCGGTCGAGCCCGCCTCTCTGATGTGATATCCGCTTATGCTGACGGTGTTCCATTTGGGTACGTGCTCCGAGCAGAAGGCGAATATGTCCGTTATTATGCGCATCGAAGGATCGGGCGGGAATATCCAGCTCTTCTGCGCTATGTACTCCTTCAAAATGTCGTTCTGAATGGTCCCGGAGATGTCGCGCGAACTCACGCCGTGTTTCTCTGCAACGCAAATATAGAATGCGAGAAGAACGGAGGCCGGGCCGTTTATCGTCATCGACGTGCTCACCTTGTCCAACGGTATCCCGTCGAAGAGCACCTCCATGTCCTCCAGTGAATCTATCGCCACGCCGCAGCGGCCGACCTCGCCCGCGGATCTCGGATGATCCGAGTCGTAACCCATTATGGTGGGCAATTGGAAGGCCACGCTGAGGCCGGTCTGGCCACGGTCGAGGAGAAAGTGGTATCTCTTGTTGGAATCCTTCGCGGTGCCGAACCCCGAGAACTGGCGCATCGTCCAGAGCCTGCCCCTGTACATGTTGCGCCTGACGCCTCTCGTGAAGGGATACTCACCAGGGAATCCGAGGTCCCTCAGGTAGTCCAGCTCTTCGATTTCGGCAGGCGTGTAGAGGGCGTCAACGGGCACACCCGAGATTGTCCGGAAAAGGGCGTCCCTCCCGGAAGGCGCTCCCTTGAGCTTCTCTTCCCACCGTTTCCTCGCTTCCCTTATCTTCGCGACGTCTTCCATGACTTCACCTAATCACACTGCGGTGCTTGAGTTGCGGGCCGCTCACCCGCGGTCCCGCTTTACCGGACCCCTTCCGTCCGCCGCAGGATCTTTCTCTCACAACCTAGCCGGTCCCTCCGGCAAGTCTCTCCAGAATCCGCCGGGCGGCTCTGTAAGGGGTCGAGGTGCCTGCCATGACGCAGGCGACCTCACTTTCCAGGATCTCTCCAACACACCCTCGCCTCCACTCCCTGCCCACGATCTCCATCTTCAACAAACCGGTGATCTTCGCTCGCACGCATTCCGCGCGGCGCTTCTCCATTTTACCCGAAGACAAAAGGAACTGGAGGCGCTCTTCGATTGTCGCGTTCAGCTCGACGATCCCGCGGCCGTCCAACGCCACGGTGGACAGAACGTGGGGCCTCCAGCCGTTCTCGGCGTCCTTAAGCTCGAGAGCCGCTTCAACGGCCTTCTTTGCCAGCTCGGCGTTCTCGCGGTCCGACTTGTTGATGACAAAGACGTCTCCGATCTCCATGAGACCCGCCTTCATGGCCTGAACGCCGTCACCCGATTCCGGTACGAGAACCACTACCGTGCTGTGAACCGCGTCGGCGATCTCGAGCTCTCCCTGACCCACGCCGACGGTCTCGACGACTATTCTGTCCACGCCGAACGCGTCCAGAATCTCACAAACTTCCAGTGTTTTCCACGCAACGCCCCCGGTGCTTCCGCGCGTG
The DNA here is from genome assembly GCA_043797775.1 of Candidatus Eiseniibacteriota bacterium. Taxonomy (GTDB): domain Bacteria; phylum Eisenbacteria; class RBG-16-71-46; order JAFGJU01; family JAFGJU01; genus JAZDPI01. The sequence goes on along the minus strand of JAZDPI010000273.1, from coordinate 5,735 downwards.
GCCATGCTTCTTATGAACACCCCCTCGTCGAGCCCGACGCTGCTCATTCTCACCCTATCACCGAGCAGAGCGCCGCCGGAGAAGGGACTCGTGGGGTCAACCGCCACAATGCCGACTCTGAGGGACGACCGGCGCATCTCCAGCGCGAGCTGGTCCACGAGCGTGCTCTTGCCCGCGCCGGGCGGTCCTGTCACGCCTATTCTGAGGGCCCGACCCGTGCACGGATACAGAGCGTCCAGAAGCTCGCCCGAATCAGCGTGGTCGTTCTCGACGAGACTGATGATTCTGGAGAGGGCGACCCTGTCGCCGTTCTGAAATCTCTTGAGAAGCTCTTCTGTGTAGATTGTCACGTCGCTCTTCCCGGACGAAGTTCGGTTCGCCGATTGATCCAGCTGAGGGCGCCGGGTCCAGACGACCGCGCGGCGAAGTCTTCACGCGGTGCCGTCGCGGGCGCTCCAGTCTTCAGTACTCGATGCCTTCGCGTGCAGCCACATCGGTGGAGAAGTGATGTTTGATTTCCACCATTTCGGTCACCGTGTCGGAGGCTTTCTTGATGCTCTCGTGCGCGTATCTACCCGTGAGTATGAGCTCGATGTGTGCGGGCCTACGTTTGATGATGTCCAGTACGTCGCCAAGACCGATGAGCCCGTAATCCACCGCAACGTTGATCTCGTCGAGAATCAGCATATCGCAGGTGTTCGATTCCACCGCTTCTACGGCCTTCTCGAGGCCTTCCCTCGCCAGAGCGAGGTCCTCGGCCAGGGGTTTGCCCTTCTCCACAAAGCAGTCCCGGCCGAACTGCAGGATCTCGAAACCAGGAACGTGTTTTGTGCTTTCAAGCTCACCGTAGAGCCTACCCTTCATGAATTGTATCATCAGCACTCTGTACCCGTGGCCCGCGGCCCTCAGGCCGCAGCCAAGGGCGGCAGTGGTTTTGCCTTTTCCGTTGCCGGTGAAGACTTGAACCGTCCCCTTTTGAAGTCTCTTGTGAGTCATACTCTCCATACCCGGCGAAGCTCTGCTGAGCACAAAGGACGAGGCCCAAAACACATAAGCCTAACGCCTGTAACCAGTAATGTCAAACGCAATCTAGTGTTCGAGTATCCACCCGGCCACCAGGTCCGCGAGCTCCGCTCGAACGCTTTCGAACGAGTGGTCAGTATCGAACACCTCGATCTTCAAACGCCGGGGCATCGCCCTCTGAAGCTCCCTGTACAAAGGCAGGACATGTTCTTCAACCAGGATGGACTCGTCCCGCCGGCCGCCGATGAGGAGTATGTCTTTGACGGCAAGCTCTCCGGCGTGCCTCACAAGACTGAACTCGTTCTTGTGCTGAAGAAGCCACGCGTGAGACACCCTGCCTCCCAGCCCGCGGGCCAGCTCCGGGTCGGCCATGCACTGCTCAAGGAATTCCTCGTGAGACCGCCTGAACTCTTCGTCTTCTGCTATGCGGCGTGCGATAACGCCGAGATCGCCCCCGGCAACGGACACGACCTTTCTCACGGCCGGCTCTCGCAGAGAACCGAGCAGTGCCATACCGCCGCCGTAGCTGTGCCCCACGAGTGCCAACCTGGCAGCGTCAATCGCGAAGCTCCGTGCGGTCTCGCTCGCCCTGAGGAAGGAACACGCGGCCGAGACGTCCTCCAGAGACGTCTGCGCCGTCCAGATGCCCTCGCTTTCCCAGGTTCCTCTGTAATTAAAGGCAAGAGCGTTGATGCCTCTCTGCCTGAGCCCGTCTCCAAGTCCCAGCACGTCTTCCTTGTTACCGGGAAAACCGTGGAGGAGGACGGCAGTCGGAAGCGGCTCTCTCCCCCTGGCCTCGAAGAAAACGCCCGCCAGCCTGTGGCCGGCGCTCGTGAAATGGACTGTGACGGGGTTTCCCGTCGTATGCTCACAGGACATGGACCTCTCTCAGGCGCGAGCGCCACTCAAAGGCGATCGCCGCGATCCGTTGGCGGCACGTCAAGATGACCGTCCCGATCTTGCAATTCCTGACTTTAGTGAGTATCCTCATCGACATTATGCCACAAGGACGGTGCGCCTGTCACTCCGTGAAGACCCGATGAAACCGAGGTGTTGATACCGTGACGCAGAGAGAAGTTGCAGTGATCGGGGCGGGGCCGGCCGGGCTCGGCGCGGCCATTCAACTCCGGAGGTTTGGCTTGTCGACTCTGGTTCTCGAGGCCCGGTGCGTCGGCGGCCTGCTCAATAATGCCGACCGGGTCGAGAACTATCCCGGCTTTCCGGAAGGCATTCGGGGCCGGGAACTCGTGCACCTGTTCGACGCGCAGGCTCGCAGGATCGGTGTTGAGGTGATCGACGAAGAGGTCACCGGACTCAGCTACGAGGGCGGAGTGTTCCGCGTCGCAACGGGACGGCGGGCGCACCGGGCACGCGCGGTGGTCGTAGCGTCGGGGACGAGACCGGTTCTGTTTCCACCTGGAATGATCCCTGCAGGCCTGGAGCAGTCTGTGTTGTACGAAGTGTGGCCCATCTCTGATTCGGAGGGAAAGCGTGTCGTCGTTGCCGGTGGCGGGGACGCGGCCTTTGACTATGCCCTTGGTCTGGCGAGATCCAACGAGGTCGTTCTGTTGAGCAGAGGAGACGCTCCGAGGGCGCTTTCTTCTCTACGGGTGCGAGTGCGCGATTGTGCAAGCATATGGCACCTGCTGCGCACCGAGATCATCTCGGTCTCGCCCGGACAACGGCGAGCCCTCCTCATCGGGTGCGTTCACGCCGGAAGGCCTGTAATCATTGAGACCGATTACCTCGTGGGGGCGCTCGGGCGCGTGCCGCGGCTGGATTTCGTTTCTGCCTCTCTCGCCCAACAGACAGAACGTCTTGAGGCAGAGGGTGCACTTCATTTTGCCGGCGACGTCAAGAACGGGACTTTTCGTCAGACCGCCATCGCGGTGGGAGACGGGCTCAGGGCAGCCATGAGGATCCACGGCCGCTTGAAGGAACGCTCGGAAGAAACGGGGGCGCCGGGCAAATCATGAAGGTCGTTGCCACCGTCGGAAGAGAGAGCGTCGCCGTCGTGTACATAGTCCAATTCGGTGACAAAAGACTCGTCGAGTGCGTCGAAGCTCTCCAGCCGCCCACTTCTCGCGAGAGAAAATGGGTGCTCCTGGTGTCGACGATGTTCGGCTGCCCCGTCGGCTGCAAGTTCTGCGACGCCGGCGGTCATTACGAAGGCGCACTCTCTGCGGACGAGATTCTCGAACAGATCGACTTCTTGGTCCGAAGGCGCTTCCCCGACGGCCGCGTGCCCTCGACGCAGTTCAAGATCCAGTTTTCACGAATGGGCGAGCCGTCAATGAATCCCGCTCTACTCACAGTATTGGAGAAGCTCCGGGGAAGATACGACGCGCCGGGCCTTCTGCCGTCCGTGTCCACGGTCGCCCCGGAAGGCAGTGCGGGGTTTTTTCAGGAGCTGGGCGACATCAAGGGGCACCTCTACCCTGGGGGCCGCTTCCAGTTTCAATTCTCCGTCCACACGACCGACGAAGACCTGCGCGCAAAACTGATCCCGGTTGCGAAGATGGGGCTCGAACAGATGGCCGAATGCGGGAGGCGGCTCTGCGCGCCCGGAGACCGCAGGATAGCGCTCAACTTCGCGCTGGCTCGAGGATTCCCGGTTGACGCGGAGGTGCTTCTGAGACACTTCTCGCCCGAGCGGTTCCTGATAAAGATCACGCCCCTCAACCCGACCCACCGAGCTGCCGCGAATGAGCTCTCGTCCTGCATCACGAAAGACTGCCGCGGCGAAGCCGGGCCAATAGTCGCCGGCCTCGAGAAGGCGGGTTACAGGGTCATCGTGAGCATCGGAGAACCGGAGGAAAACCTGATAGGCAGTAACTGCGGGCAGTACGTACGCCGCCATCTTGAGGCGAATCGCACCCTCGAAGGCGGGTACTCGTACCGTGTCACGTCAGGCTGCAAGGGCTGAGCGCCCTCCGCACTCTTAGTCCGCGAACAACACACTGCAGGGCCACTTCTTCTTCAACTCACGGCTCCATCCGGTGATGAGCTCGCCGGCGTCTGCCTGCCCGCTCTTCACGGAAAGCCCTGCTCCGAGTGCGCCCTTGCGCATGTGCTCAAGAACGCCGGACTTATCACCGTCTCTTTGCCGTCGGGCGGAAAAACCCGGAGCCCATGTCGTGTTCTTTCCACAGCTCGCCGAACGCCCGGAAAGCGACCAGCTTCTTCTTCCCAGCGGCGGCCAGAAGAATCTCGAGGATTGCCCACCCGAAATAGACTATCGTGATCTCCTCTCTGATGTCCGGCATGACGAATTGCACAAGCCAGAGTCCGAAGAGACCAATCCCCTCGTAGGCTCTGAACTCCATGTTTGCCAGCAGCATGAAACCGAGAATCGACTGCGCCATCGTGAGGAGGATTTCCATCTTCTGGTGTTCGTCGAACACGATCGTGGAGTAACCTCCCGCACTGATGCTGAAGACTATGGGGATCATCCCCACAAGGAGCGTCCACTGATTTATGTTGGAGGAGACCATGTTCATGAATCCCATGGGTGCGCCGCGCTTCGTCCTCGCCCAGTAGAACGCACTGACCTTTTCGGGAAACTCCGACAGGAATGGGGCCACCCACTGCACAAACACAAAGTCCGAGATGCCGATCGTCGCCGCCAGTCCCAGCATGCTGTGTAGAAACGGTCTTGCGATGAGAAGCAGGGCCGTCCCCCCCACGAGGAAGAGCCCTGCTATGACGATGTTCCTTCTCAGCGGGCTCAGCGAGAGTATCTTCTTTGGGATCCTTTCGAGTTCCTCCATCCGGGTCTGGTCCTGGGGAGGAACCTGCCTCACGACCATGAGATAGAGAACATACATGAGGACAAGAAACACACTGTCAATGAGATTGAGCGTTCCCTTAAAGTAGATTATCCAGAAGTAGCCCAGAGGAGGCAAAAGACCCATGACTTCGACGGCGTGCTCGCGGTCGAAGCCGATGGGAGCAAGAGAGCCGTCCGAGAAGAGCGACCTCAGCCACGCCTTTCTCCCGGGGGAGCGTGAGTCTCCACCGGCCGTGCGTGCGGACCTCCTGCACCTCCTTCGCCTGCAGACGGCCGCCGTGAAGTACACCAGGGGCCAGCCGATTCCCACCAAGAGTCTCAGCGAGCCCGTGAAATTGGCGGTTATGAGATGTACGTTTCTCTCCCAGGCGATGACGGCCTCGACGGCAAACTCCGGAAGCGTCTGAAGCCAGGCGAGGATGGCAAGGGAAAGCGCTTGCGAAACCAGGAACTGTGCGCTCTCGGCGGCCCAGGCAAGGATGAAAGCCGAAAACACGATGCCGGGGAACGTCCAGACCGCATGAATCGCCTTGTTTGCGCTCTCGTTCATTGAAGATATCAAGGCAGCTCCAAAGGAGAGAGAATGCTCGATCAGGTGCCCAGGTCGGTTCTAATCCTGAGAAGCGCCATCACGTCTCTTCGCGTGAGGATGCCGACCAGCCCGGCGCCCACGGCCACCGGGAGCTTGCCCATCCCGCTCTTCAGCATCTTGGCAAGCGCATCCACGGCGTCCATGTCCGGGTGCAGCACAAGTTGATCGGAAATCGGCGTCATCACCTGATCGGCGCTGGTCGCCGGCCACGCCTCGCGCGGGACCTGCTTCACCTGGTGTATGTCGACTAGGCCCACGAGAGCCGTTCCCTGGACGACGGGAAAACTGTTGAAACGATAACGGAAGAAATAGGCCTCGACAAGCTGATCC
>JAZDPI010000251.1:0-2618 GCA_043797775.1 Candidatus Eiseniibacteriota bacterium | reverse complement strand
AGGCCCTAACCCCCAGTCGCTTTTTTATATCCACAGGGGCTTGGCACAGAATGTACCTTTGTTACGTGGACGAATCTGGCACGTCCAGTGTGCCAGGAAATACTTCGCATTTCGTGCTGGCAGGACTCTGCGTTCCAATCTGGCACTGGAAAGACTGTGATCGAGAAATTGCCGACATAAAGAACAGGTATTCGATCGGGGATTCCGAAATACATGCTGCTTGGATTCTAAGGAAGTACCTTGAACAAAGCAAGATCCCGAGATTCGAATTCCTGAGTCACTCATAAAGGAGATCAGGCGTCGAGGAACTGAGAAGAGCAGAACTCCTCCGTCTGCAGAAAGCCGGCAATGTCAAGCAGTACAGGCAAACCAAGAAGAACTACAAGAATACCACGGATTACATTCATTTAACATACTCCGAGAGAATTCGCCTTCTCGTGGAGATTGCCAACAGGGTTTCAAACTGGCGCTTCGCAAGACTGTTCGCGGAGTGCATTGACAAGATTCATTTTGACCCATTGCGATCAAAGGCTACCGTAGACGAGCAGGCGTTCGAACAGGTGGTGTCCCGTTTCGAACGATACCTGCAACTCGTGGGTTCCGGCCAGGCTCAACAGGCCTTCGGTTTGTTGATTCACGACAACAACGAGACTGTTGCCAGAAAACACACTCAACTCATGCACGGCTTCCATCGCAGGGGGACGCTTTGGACAGCCATAAAAGGCATCATTGAAACCCCACTATTCGTGGACAGTCAGTTGACCAGTATGGTTCAAATAGCCGATCTATGTGCCTACGCCATGCGTCGATACCTCGAGAACAACGAGGCCGATCTATTCGATCCGGTGTTCAGTCGCGCGGATAGAAAGGACGATGTTGTCGTGGGCGTCAGGCATTTTACGAAACCAACTTGCTCGTGCAAAATCTGCTCAGCTCATAGACGAAGCTAACGCAGCGGTCACCTGCGGTCGCGACCAGCGTGGCTCGCTTGCCGTGGACTATCTCATTCACGCGGCGAGGGGGGTACGCTGATATCTTTCGCCAGACGATACAGGCTTAGTGCCGGCGGCTTCAGATACTCCTCCAAGAGCGTCTCTCCGGGATGAATCGGCGCCATCTTCCTCGTCGGTACGGCTGACCTCCGACACTTGACCACGTGTACGCATGATGATATCGTCACGGGCGATTGGGGCAAGTCTTAGCTTTCGTCAGAGGGTTGGAAGATGCACGACCTCTCGGTTCTCATAGGCGGAAAGGCCGGCGACGGCATCAACCAGGCGGGAGCACTCCTTGCTAGGCTGATGGGCGAGCTGGGGCTCCGCGTCTGCATGGAGTTCGACTATCCGTCTCTCATCCGCGGAGGGCACAATTTCTCCGTCGTGAGGGCGTCGGAGTCTCCCGTAGCCGCTCACAAAGACAGAATAGACTTTGTACTTGCGCTCAATCAGGATGCCGTGGATCTTCACAGGGCCAGGCTGAGGGTTCCCTCGCAGATAGTCTTCGATTCGGACTCGGCCGAGTCCGACGGACTCGGGCTTCCGCTGGGCGCCATCTTGAAGGAGCTCGAGGCCCCTCCCATAACGCGCAACTCCTGCGTTATCGGCGCCTTTGGCAAGAGCATCGGAATCCCATGGGAGATAGTCGAGCGGGTGCTCAGGAAGTCCGTCCCCAGGGAGATCGAGCTTAACCTCAAGCTGGCCCGAAGGGGGTTCGACGCGGCGAAGGAGTCGGTGAAACTCGAGCCGGTCAACCAGGCTGTTCTTCCCATTGTCACCGGGAACGAGGCCATCGGCCTGGGGCTTCTGAGTGCCGGTCTAGCCACGTACATCGCCTATCCGATGACTCCCACGTCCAACCTGCTTCACTTTCTGGCAGGGGTAGCGAAGGACTTTCCGCTCAAAGTCATTCACCCCGAAAACGAAATCGCCGTCATGTTGATGGCACTGGGGGCCTCCTATGCCGGAGATAGAGTCGCCGTCGGCACGTCGGGGGGCGGCTTCTGTCTCATGACCGAGGGCTTTAGCCTCGCCGGCATGGCGGAGCTACCCGTTGTTGTCGTCCTCGGCCAGCGGCCCGGGCCGAGCACGGGTCTCCCGACTTACACCTCGCAGACCGAGCTTCTTTTCGCAACGAACGCCGGGCAGGGCGAGTTTCTGCGTTTCGTCGTCGCTCCCGGCGACGTGGGAGAGGCGTACCTGTGGTCGCAGATCGCGCTCAATCTTTCCTGGAAGTATCAGACGCCGACCATAATCCTTGGAGACAAGACGCTGTGCGAAGGTGCGTACAGCTTCGATGTCGAGAGCGCCATGGGGGCCGGTGGAGTGGTTGCTGGGTCGGCCGGGGGTGCCGCTGAGGATGCGAAGCCCGGTGGTGGTGATGTGATGGGGTCGGAAAGCGGCGCCGCGCTACGCGCCGGAGGCGTCGAAATCGGCGAGGGCACGTTCTCGCACTGGGACGGGAAGCCCCCGTACAGAAGGTACGCAGACGACCCGACCGGAGTCTCGCCGCTCGCCTTTCCTTCGGAGAAAGGAGCCGTCGTCAAGGTCAACAGCTACGAGCATGACGAATTCGGAATAACCACGGAAGACCCGGCGCTCACCAACACGATTCAAGAGAAA
>JAZDPI010000242.1:0-6555 GCA_043797775.1 Candidatus Eiseniibacteriota bacterium | reverse complement strand
TGTAAAGCGTCAACCACAGATGGTCCGGGAGCCGTTTGTTCAATTCGTCCAGCAGCATGACCTCGAGGGCTCGACCCTTCTCGAGCTCGTTTATCACGCGAAGGTGTATGTCAAGCTCCTTGCGCGCCTGCGTCAGCTTCTCAATCTGTTCAATCTGCGGCTTCAACTGAGCGGCCTGCTCTTCGGCCTCCGCGATCTTGCCCCTGAGACTCCTCGTTCTGACGCCCTGAACGAGCGCGGTGAGAAGCAGCACGGCTATTATCCCCGCCACGACGCCTATGAAAGCCACGTTGCCTACCTTGGGAAGGGTGATCGTCCTCTTCTTTGCCCTCTGCTCCGGAGGAAGAAGATTAATCCTTATCATTCCGCACCAACCTTCCGTAGCGCCAGCCCAATGGCGATCGTCAGGGCCGGAGCCTCCTTCGTGGCGTCTCCTCCCGGGAAGAGCGCCGGGTCAAAGCTCACGCGAAGTAGTGGGTTGGCCACGTCGGCGGAAGACTCGAATCGTTCGGCCAGAAGTTCCTTCAGGCCGGGCAACTGGGAACCCCCGCCGCTCAGCAGGATCTTGGTCAGCTTATCGGCTTCATTCGAAGTGCGCAGATACGCCAGTGCCCTGTCGAGGGTAATGATGAGGTCGTCACAAGCCAGCTGGACCAACTGGGCGAGATTGTATTCGCTTTCGGTTTCCCCTTTGAGAGCCTGCCTGGCCTCTTCCTGGGAGAGCCCGTGCTCCCTCTGAAGCACCTCGGCCACCGTGTGGCCGCCCAGCGATAGGTCCTTCGTGAAGTGCGGGACGCCACCGCGGACGATGCTCACGTTCGTGCGCTCGGCGCCTATGTTGATAAACGCCACCACGTCCTCGGGGCTGAAATCGTAATTGGCCTCCAGCGCGTTCTGGACCGCGAAGGCGTCGACATCGATCAGCTCCGGAATCAGCCCGGCCTCCCTGATGAGCTCCGAATGCACGTTAACCATTTCCCTCTTGGCGGCCACGAGAAGAACCTGCATCTGCTTGGGGCCGACGTCGGTCTTGAGAATCTGAAAGTCGAGCACCACGTCACTCACGTCGTACGGCACGTGTTGCTCCGCCTCCCAGTGTATCGCCTCCCTCGCATCGTCCTCGCTCAGGCGGTCCATGAGGATCTTTTTCACGATCACGGCCCTACCGGAAACGGCAGTGGCCACCCGTTTGTTCTTGATTGACTTCGTCTCGAAGAGATTTCGAATTGCGTCGACGACGGCCTGCCTGTCCATGATTTCACCGTCAACGATGGCTTCCGGCAGAAGCTCCGCAATGCCGAACCGCGTCAGAGTCGCACCTTCCCTGTCCTCTCCAACCTCCGCGACCTTCACAGAGCTGCTGCCCAGGTCAAGACCAACCGCCGACTTTTTCTTTCCGAACATGTCAGCCTCGTTTGCAGTTTGTGAGCTGCCTGTGCCCTACTGACTCCAAAGCGGCCACGCTAACAAAGGACCCCAGAGGTGTCAAGCGGAAAATCCCCCCGAAATCCGCCGGACGGCCGTCTCGATTTGCACCGGCCACCGCGCCCCATCCACCCCTCACATTCCTCAACTCAACACGTCATGTCTTCCGACTCCGCAGCGCCTGCGCCGCTTCGCCTCCTCCCGGCTCTCGCACAACAGCGGCGCTCGACTCCAGCAAACACAAAGAGCGACAGATTCACATGTAAGCAACTTCCGTGCCTCGCCGAGCAGGAAAGCCGTCGCTGGCGGCCTTCTAATCGCCTGACGTTCAACCGATTACAGCCACGCTGCCGGGCACGGTGGGCCTCACGCCCCGGCGCACCCGGTTTCGGACCGTTGGTTGCTTTTTGCAGCCCGGGGCGGTCAAAATTCAACCGGATTGACACGCGCCCGGCCTGGTGCTAGATTCGCCCCATGCCGAAGGCCACGAGCTTCCTCTCGATCGTCGTGCTCAGTCTCGTCGTCATTGTGTACGTTCACACCTCGGCTCTCTCCGTGTCATGGAAGAACTTCAGCGAGGACAGCGGCGATCTTCTTGCGGCCTCCTACATTCTTGGAATCCCGCATCCGACCGGATACCCCGTCTACGTACTCCTGGGGCGCCTCTTCACCCTCGTTATGCCCGGGAGCCCCGCTTTCCGTGTGGCGCTGCTCTCGATCTTTCCCGCGGCCCTGGCCGCTCTTCTGCTGTTCCGTGCTATCACCAAATTGGTGGAGGGAACCGAGGGCCTTTTCGCCGGGCTGCTCGGTTCGCTTTCGCTGGCATTCTCGCTTCACTTCTGGTCGCAGGCCGTCGTGGCAGAGGTCTATTCTCTGCACGCCTTCTTCACGGCGTTCGTCGTGTACCTGTTCGTGCGGTGGAGCACGGCCACCGGGCGCGGCACCGGGGTCGAGTCAGGGGACCTGTCTGGCCGAGGGACAAGGCTCCTCCTTCTCGCGGCATACTCGCTCGGTCTTTCGTTCACGAATCACATGCTCTCGGTCATAACTCTGGGCTTCGTTGTCGTGTGTCTCCTCCCGGGTGCGAGGAGGCTGCCCGGGCTCCGAGTCTCCTCTCTCACCCTGATGTGCTTTCTCGTCCCGCTTTCGCTGTACGCCTACCTTCCGATTCGGTCTGCCAGGAATCCGGTGCTGGATTGGGGCAACCCGGAAACCTGGGAACAGTTCAAGTGGGTGGTCACGGGCGCACAATACAGATTCAGATTGCTTTCCATGCCGCTGGGGACGGCGATTGGGAAACTCTGGCCCGGCCCGTTTCTGGCGTCGGGGTGGGTGGTGCTGGGCCTGGCTCCCGTGGGGCTCCTCTGGGGAAGAGTGAGCCCTCGTCTGCGGGCAGGCCTGCTGAGCATGGTCGTCCTCGACTTACTGCTCGTCGTCCTTTACGACATTCCGGATTTCCCTCCGTACTTCATCCCTGCCGGCATCGCGCTCTGCTTTCTGGCCGCTCTGGGGGCTCACAGGGCACTCTCGGGGGTCTCCGCATTCGCTCGGGCGCGCGCTGGAGGCGGGTCTGCGCGAGCGCGCGTCGTCCGTGCCCTGCCGTTGACTCTTGCGTCCGCCCTTCTCGTGGCGGCCGTTCTGCCCCCCACCCTCGTAAACAAGAGGGCGGCCGATGCCACGGCAGATATGTATCCATACGCGTTTGGAAGGGCGGCCTTCAGGGCCGTCGAACCGAACGCTCTCATAGTCAGCGACTACGACGGGCGCACCTTTGCCCTCTGGTTTTTCAAGGAGACTGAATTCAGGGAGACCCACCGCGATTGCGTCGTAGCGCTCAAGGGTCTCCTCATGTGGCCCTGGTACACGGAGAATCTGTCGAAGCTCTACCCCGACCTGTCTCTCCCGGAGGCCTTCGAAACAGACGAGGCGATGCTGGAATTCGTTGCGCACAATATTGCGAGGAGGCCCGTGTACACGGTGAGAGAGGATTCGTGTCTCGTCCCGTGCTTCTCGTACGTGCCCGTCCTTGGCGGAGCGACGCCTCTCTACAGGGTGGAACGGAATTGAGTTCAAAAAGGAGCCAGGCCCGCATAATCGGACCGCCGACCGGATGCCGGGAGAGGGAGCCTGTCGGGGGCGAGACGGGTCGGGGACGGCACCTCGGAAGGGCCGTCATCGGCGTCCCGGGCGGCAGGACGGCAAGGTTTCTTGTCATCCTCCTTCTGGGAGCCGCGGTGCTTTCCGTTTCCTCCCTGTTCTTCCTTTCGATGGGGAAGTTCACCGACGGCGCCCTGTCCATGCCCCTCGACGATTCGTACATATACTTTCAGTACGCACGAGGGCTCTCCGAAGGCAGGTTCTTCAGATACTCTGAGGGCGCCCAACCGTCGACGGGCGCGACCAGCTTCCTCTACACCTTCCTCCTGGCGGCAGGCAACTCGCTGGGAATACGTGACGACTCCGTCGTGCTGTTCGCCTTCGTCTTAGGCGTGAGCTTTCTCTTCGCATCCTCTCTCTTGGTCGTTGGCCTCCTTGAGTCCCTGGCATGCGGCCGCATTGCCTGCGCCGGGGCGGCGCTGCTCCTCATCGTAAACGCCTACGTCGCCTGGTCGTATCTGAGCGGAATGGAGGTCGGCCTCTTCGCCACTTCCGTGCTGCTCACGCTCTTCCTGTACGAGCGCGAAAGGGAGAGCGGGCGCTTTCACAAGACCTCCGCCGCCGCGGCCGTGATGGGTTTCACGAGGCCCGAGGGAGTGATCCTGGCACTCCCGGTCGCACTCCTCGTGTATCTCGAGTCGCGGGGCACGAGCGCGGTACGAAGAACCGTCCTTTCCCTCGTCTGCCTCTTGGGAATCTCACAGTTCTACGTCAACTGGATGCTGACCGGGAGCGCGGCATCCACGGGCACTCAGGCCAAGAGCGTCTTCCATACTCAGGAGCCTGACGTGCTGGCCTTCTACGTGGGTCGATTTCTCCACCTTTCAAAGGACGTCCTTCTGCTTTTCCTCAACAACTTCAATTCCTTGAGCTGGGGACCGGGGTGGGCGCTCGTCGCGCGTGCGTTTCTCACGTGCGGCCTGGCGACGGCCGCGGCCGGTTTTCTATTGAGCAAGCGGTACAGGAACTCCACCGCCTTCCTTCTCGCCTCCTGGGTCGTTCTGTCCGTCTTCCTAAGCCTCGTGCCCTGGGCGTGGAGCGTTCACAACTACAGGTACCAGGCTCCGTTCTTCCCGATTTTTATCGTCATCGCGTCGGCCGGATTCGGAATCCTGGCCGGTCTCGTGCCTCGACGTCTGAAATTCGTGTCGTCCGTCGTCCTTCTCGTGCTCTTCGGCGCCACGATTCTCTCTTTCATCGGCGCCACCAAGAAGATGGCGCTCCGGTACGCTCACAACTGCGAGAACATTTTCCACCAGCAAGTTCTCGTGGGCAAATGGATCAGAGCCAACACGCCCGGAGACGCCGTCGTGGGGCTCAACGACGCAGGCGCAATAGCCTACTTCGGCCGGAGGCCGGTTTTCGACTTCGTCGGGCTCGTGACGGCAAGCCAGACGCTGGCGTGGCGATCCGGCATAGGCTCCGTCGTCGAATCTCTGGAGCATCTTTCGGCCGAGGAGCTGCCCGACATTCTCGCGATCTACCCCAACTGGCTTCCCTTCTTCGTCACGTCGGGAATAGCGAGGGTGGAGCTCTTCAGAGCGCACCTCGAGCTCAACACGGTGTGTGGAGGCTCCGACAAGGTGGTCTACCTCCCCGATTGGGACTTGCTGGGAACAGGCGAGCCACTGCCCGACCCGGACGAGTATCGGGGTCTCATGGTCATCGACAGGCTCGACGTGGCCGATCTGGCCAGCGAGGCCAGTCACGAATATGAACCTCTCGGCACTTGGCGCTCTGACGCAAGGGTCCGGCTCGACCGGCGAGGTCACAGGATGCTTGACGGGGGGAGAAGGCATTTCACCGGAGAGAGGATGAAGGCGAGATGTCTTCCCGACAGGGAGATCCTCGTTCTCGCCAGGCTGAACAGCGGAGGGGAATCGGTGAGTCTTTACGTGGACGGCAAGCTCATTGCGTCGCGCCGAACCGGCGCGCTCGACGGTCCAGGGCACGAGACCCGGCAGGACGAGAATCCCCGGCAGGGTAGGACTTCCCGGCACGACGAGGCCCCGGATCAAACTCCCGAGTGGACCTACGTTGAGTTCAGGATCCCCCCCCAGTTCGTCAATTCAGACAGGATCGCTCTCTCAGTCAGGCTCGCACCCGAAGAAACCGGGAGGCGTCCGCGTGAATCGGACGAGCCGCCCGGCTACACGTCCTACCACTACTGGTTCCTCCAGTAGTCCCGCAGGAGGCGCCTGTCGCGCGGCCGAAGCCGCCTTCCCTACCTCTCCGTCCAGAGCGCAACGGTGTAGCTCGAGAAATCGGACAGTTTTGAGATAGTCTGGCTCGAGTAGAAGATGTCTGCGTTTCCGCTCACGCTTCCCGAAGCGGCTATGTTGCCCTGGGTCATCACGCCGCCGTACACGTGTATCCCGGCTCCCCCACCGCTGAAATCCACGTCGCCCATGCAGATTATCACGCCGTACCACGTGAACTGGCCGGAGATCTTCATGTCGCCGTCTATAAGAAGCACGCCCCCGCCGCTGTTCTGGCCCGAGAGATGGAGGTCGCCGCCGTTGATATGGATAATCTTGTAGTTGTCGATGTCGCCCCAGCCGGCCGTGCTCGGATTCATCTGTGTGCCGTTGTACACTACGTCGGCCATGCACGAGTACGCCTGTACGTAAGCGGCCAGGTCGATATCGTACGTCGCGGCCGCGATGCTCGGGACGGCGCCCGCTCCCTCGATGTTGTCCCATCCGTTAGGGCTGTTGCAGCTCACTGCCCCCACTCCCTGCGTGGCGACGACGCCCGGCAGAGGAGTCGAGCCTACCACGATGGTGCCGGTGGCCGGGTCATAGTCGTTCCCGTCGATGTGAAAGGACGTGCCCTTGCACTGAAGGGTTCCCTCCGTGTATATCGAGCCCGGCACGGGCGGCCCGGGCAGCTTCACGGCCTCTACCTCCACCGTCTTGCTGGCGTTAGTGCGCACGCCGTTCCCCGTGATCACCAGGACGGGCAGGCCGCGCA
>JAZDPI010000240.1:0-2263 GCA_043797775.1 Candidatus Eiseniibacteriota bacterium | reverse complement strand
TTCACCGTGTCCGCGTAGGAGAGCCCGAGGAGCGTCTTGGTGGCCTGGAGTGCCGCGCCCAGCGGCAGCACGGAATCCAGCCGCCCACCGACGAAGATGGACTGGAAATACGCGCTGTTAAACGCGTAGTTCTGGTAGCTGAAGACAAGCTCCGTGGCCGAGACGGAAGCGATTGCCCCCCCGCCTCTCTGTCTCAACAGCGCCTCACCCAGGCCTTCTTCGAACGGCTCGTCGAACTTCGCCACGCGACAAGAGCCGGCGAAGAACAGAGCAAGCTTGGCGCCGCCGGAAAGAAGGGCGACATCACGTATCTGAAAAACCTGTTCCGTGGCCAGCACGTTCCAGCTACCGTGGCCTATGTAGTTCACGATCAGGGCGCCGTCGTTGAACGAGTTGATGAACGCGTTCTTGGCCTGGGTCTTGTAACAGCTTCCCGGATCCAGGGAATACTCGGTGAGATAGATTTTCGTCTTGTCGAGTGTCGCCGGCAGGTCCCGCTCCGCGATCCACTCGCTCAGAAGGGTGTGTTCGAATCCGAGCCCGTCCGGCTGCTGGCATATCTTTTCGTCGTCGGCAACTATTACGGCCTTGTTTCTCCACACACCGCTCAATGGACTGTTGACGTACGACACGGTCTTCTCGTTGATGACGACGGCTGCTTCGGCCGGAGTCCTCACCGGGATCCGGCCGACAGACACGTCAAGGAGCCTGTCGCCCGGGCCGTCGAGCAGGCCGAAGAAGTCGTCGTTGACGAGTTGAGTCTGCGTGATGGAGTCGTACTGGTTCTCCCAGGTCGGCACCTGATTGAGCAGCCCGTAGCCGTAGTAGTTCCTGAAGTCGTAGGACGCATCTCCCGCGAGAGTCACGTACGCCACCTGCCTGCCTGTTCCCGTCCAGTACCAGTACGCGTACATGACGAGATCCCTTATCGCTCCGGCGTCTTCAAGTCCCCAGGAGAACTCGTCGTAGATCTCAGAAGTCGTAACTACCATCACAACGGGATCACTGATACCCTCAAGCCGAGCCTCTCTCAGCGACCGCAGGGGCTCGACGGCCGTAGCGAGAGACTCGTGGGTGATGATCAAGTAGTCGGCGCCGTTGGCAGCGTCTCTGAGGTAACGTTGAAACGTCCTGAGCCTGAGCCTCGTGGGGCTTTTCAAGCCGGCGTTGTTGACAAGCAGGTAGTACTTGCGACTGCCCGCCTGGAGGGTGTCCTCGAACTCCAGCCTGTATCCGGCGCCCTCACTCTGAAGCGCGAACTGACCGATCTGAATCGGAGAGAAGTACTGGGTGACGTCCAGCAGCCTGAGTCCCGTCGTGTCCGTAACACCGGTGAGCGAGAACTTGACGACTCCCGAGGTGTCCGGACTCGCAAAGGCGAAAGAGTTCGAATCGACGGCAAACCTCCTGCCGTAGAAGAACTCGTACCAGGCGAGATAGAACTCGTCCTGCGGTTCGGTCACGGTTATGATCAGAGAGTCTCTCTCTTGTGCCCAGAAACCGTTTCCGACAAGATCGCTTCTCTTGTTTCCGCCGACCCATTGGTTGTCGTCGACGAACTGCCTGTTCATAAGCGCCCTCGCGCCGTGAAGCTTGGTGGGGCAGGTCACAGAGAGCGGAGAGCAGGCCGGCGACCAGACTCTCACCGAAACACTGCACCTGACGGCCGGCTCGGCCCCTGGAGCCGTGAAGTCAAAAAGATAGGAGGTCGTCCCCGAGGACCCGAGATTGGACAGGCGGCGAAACCACCATTTTTCCCAGCGTTGATTTCTTTCGTACGTGGAGGGGTCATACTCTCTGTTTTCCTCGACGTGGAGCCTGGCGCGGAAACTCTGCGGCACGTAAGCGCCCGAAGTGAGAGGGGCGCCGCTCTTTTGAGGAACACGCCTCGCCTGGGGATTGACCGTGAAGGAGCCGTTCCAGGTCAGCCAGTACACGTTCTCACCCGTGTATTGATTCTCATGATACGTCGGGGCGGCTCCTGCGCGATACAGATCCACCCAGTCAGAGGTGCCCAGGCCGTAGAAGAGGACAAAATCGTTTTGGTCGAACCTGCCGTCTCCGCCGTCGCTGACGAGGATCGCGCATTCCTCCATCCAGGTGTCGAGCGAGGAAGGCAGCTTGGACGGCAGAACTAGAAGGCCTCCTCCGTTGAAGACCCTCAACGTGGAGGGGTTGATGCTGGAAAGGTCGGCGACTCCCGCATTCAGAAGGTCCAGGCCGGTCACCCTGTGGATTCCACGCTGAGTCACCGAGAGTTTGC
>JAZDPI010000230.1:0-9881 GCA_043797775.1 Candidatus Eiseniibacteriota bacterium | reverse complement strand
TCCGGCGGCGTCGACAGCACTCTGCTCTTGAGGGTCGCAGTCTCCGTGCTTGGTGAACGAGCTCTCGCCGCCGTCGGACGGTCTCCGACGTATCCCGAGTCGGAGCTGAGGGAAGCGATCGCGCTTGCCCGGGACATGCGGGCGCGCTACGTAATCGTGGACACCGAAGAGACCTCGAATCCACTTTTCACGGATAACCCTCCTGACAGGTGCTATCACTGTAAGCTGGAGCTTTTCTCGAAGCTCAAGCGCCTTGCAGGCTCGCGCGGCTTGAGGTGGGTCGCAGACGGGTCAAACTGCGACGATCTCCTGGACACGAGGCCCGGTTCCCGCGCCGCAAGAGAAATGGGAGTCGTGAGTCCTCTCCAGGAAGCCGGTCTCACGAAGCACGAAGTCCGGGAGCTGGCGAGGCACTTAGGGCTGAGGAACTGGTCCAAACCCTCGCAGGCCTGCCTGGCCTCGAGGTTCCCCTACGGAACCAAGATCACAATTAACGAACTCACAAGGGTGGCTCGAGCAGAGCACGTGCTCAGGGCGTCAGGATTCTCTCAGGTGAGGGTCAGGGCTCACGGGCTGGTGGCCCGCATAGAGGTGATGCCCGGGGAGCTTGACAAGCTTCTGTCCGGTGAGTTAAGAGAGTCTGTGGTGGAGGAGCTCAAGAGTGCAGGGTTTCTCTACGTGTCGATAGATTTGGAAGGATACCGAACGGGGAGTATGAACGAGGCGCTCCCGAGGCGAGAGAAGGCGACGTAACAAGAGGGTGAAAAGTGAAGCCGACAAAAGCGAAAAGGGCGAAACAGGACAGAAAGGCCAGAGGGGCCGGGGCTGACGCGATTGCCTTCAAGGCCAAGAACTACTGGCTTTTTGCAGCCGGTTTCGGCTCTATAATCTTAGGGTACGTTCTGCTTTCCACGGGTTCCATCACACTCGCCCCGATTCTTCTGGTGGCGGGCTACTGTGCGCTGGTTCCTCTTGCGATCTTCCTTAAATAGTAGTGGGCGAATAGCTCAGTTGGGAGAGCACTTGCCTTACACGCAAGGGGTCACAGGTTCAAGTCCTGTTTCGCCCACCACGTCCGCGGAAGCGACGGAGCCCATCTCTTGTATGGGCGCGGAGCGATCGACACAGGCCTTTGGGTGGCGTAAGCATGTGCGGGACATGGGGAGGCGGGTTTTGCTTCTTGACACGGTGCGGTTTGTGTGGTAGAATATCTACGTCTGGTGAAGATGGGTTCTCTAATTCTTTGTGAACCTTGCGATTAGCGTCCAGTTCGCCTTGGGCCTGCGTGCTTGAGGGTTTTCTCTCGCGTGAGTTTGCAGCGAATTAGCCGAAACCCTGGGCAGTCGCCCCTGAGGCTTTTTTCCTTGACATGCGTTACCGGCTTATGTTATACTCATTTGTGTCTTTAGCGAGCATCATGCAAAGCGAATTGAAAGGAGGTGTGTCGCGGCTAACTAGTTTGGGTCTTTTGGGTACTGCTAGTTCTTGAAGTTGGTTATCATGCAGTGCGCTATGAGGAGGTCGAACAATGACTAGACTCTTTTGCGTCGCGATAATGGCAGCCGTTCTACTGGCTGCACCTGCCTGGGCATCTGTTCCCGATCCGGCGAACTCGTCAGTCACGTGGATGAGTCTCACGCCCAACGGCTCGGCGTTTGTCTGCTGGAAGGGCGACGGAAGCTGGCTCGATGTTTACGTAAGAGACCAGTTCAACGCCCCGATGAACAACGTTCTCGTCCAGGTCACCTTCCCGAACCAGGTGAACGGCACGATTGTACTCGTTGGGGGAGTCTGCCAGGGCTTCACGGTAGCCACCGGTAACGTGCAGATCCCGATCAGGGCCGGTCTCATCAATCCTACTCCGGCCGGCATGACTGCGGGGACGACAGTGACTTGTCTGGGCATCACTCTGTACACGAACATCAGAGGATTCGTCTCGCCCGACGTGAATGGCGACCTGACGGTTGACCCGCTGGATTACGGGTTCTTCGCGGCTGACTATCTGCCGGTCAACGGTCCTCGTTCCGACTACGACGGGAACACAGTGGTTGATCCGCTGGATTACGGGATCTTTGCGAACCACTATTTGGTTCACTAGCAGAGCGGTTTTCGGGAGCTCCAGCTCTCTCGGCGAGAGGGCTCGAGTTAGTCAAGTCAAAGCAAGGTTTCATAACAAGGGAGGTGAGACGGATCAGCAGGTTAAGAGATTAGCCTGAAGCAGCTTTTGTGAAACTTCAACTGTGGTTTAGGTTTGATTTCTTGAAGGAGTAATGAAGATGAAGAAGCTATTGGTACTAATCTCGGCCCTCTTTCTGATGGCACCAGTAGTTGCGTTCGCTGGTAATGCGAATCCGCATCTCTACCTGGAGGTGTACAACTTTGAAGAGGACCCGGAAGGCGGTCTTCCTCCTATGCCTGGTTACATCTGCGTCCATACAGAGAAGCCGTGTCTCGCGCTTCACTGCTACGATGTGAAGGTCCCCTATAATTTCGGCGTTGTTCCGGTCCATGTTGGCAAGCTCGACCTGCCGATCTGCGAGACGTTCGGTCTTCCCTGCAAAGAGCCCGTTCCGCTCGGCGGATTCCTCGGAATTTCGATCGGTGTCGTCAGGACTGGTGAAGTCGTCACGTTCCAGACCTTCACTTCCTGCCCGGGCTTCTTGACCGGACCGAGCCAGGCCGGTATGCCGGCAGCCATTCTGACTTCGTCGACTTCCGGCTGCCACGACTGGGTGGATCACCCCGGCTACCTCTACTACCTGAACATGTCAACGAGGACCGGTGCCACCTACTTTGATATCGTTGCCAGTGTCGACACGGGTCTGTTCAAGCTCATCAACTGCCACAACGAGTATGATGACGGTACGGCGATCGGCGGCAGAGGCCAGTGGGGCGGTTCGCAGACGATCATCTGCTACGGCTTCCCGACTACTGTCGACGAGACCACGTGGGGCAAGATCAAGGGGCTCTACAGGTAGTTCCGTAGGTGCCTTTCGATTGGGCCTAGAGGAGGAGGCCGCGACAACGCGGCCTCCTCTCTTTGTTTCTCGCACCGACAGCTCCCCAAACCCCACCGCCTTTCGCCGTACCCGCGCCAAGCAGGCGTTTTCTCTGCTCCACCCTCCGGTCTTTCTGGTATACTAAAGATTGAGTACGTCACGCGCTCGCGCATTTTGGGGCCGTAGGACGGCAGCCGGCCGGCGTGGTAGCCCTGCCGCATTCCGGCCCGTGCCGGAGATCGGATACGTGACTCGCTCCTGCGTGGTTCGAGAATTGTATAGAGACGGCGGGCGTCTCTGTGACGCCCGCCGAGAAGATCCCCTCTGGAAAGGCAGGTTGGTATGAGGATTCTCTCGCTCCACCGAACCCTGGTCGCTTTCGTTTTTGTGTCCCTGTTTCTCTGTTCTTCTGCCCACTCTGCGACTCTTGCAGAGGTGGGGAACGAGGTCATAACGACGGAGGAGTTTCTCGACGATCTTCGCTTCGTCTCCGTGGTGTCGGGCAAGGTCGACACGACACTGGATGCCAGGCAGGACCTTCTTGACATGATGATATCCAAGCGTCTTCTGTCGCAGTACTTCCACATGATGGGCTGGGACACGCTGAGCACGTGGGACGGCTTTCTCATGGACTATGAGAAGTCGCTCCACCTCCAGTGTCTCTATCGCGACGCTATTCCCGAGGTTAGTTACGTGGGGCGCGTGGACCCGAGCAAGTTGATGGAGCTGGGCAACCGCTTCGTGGACAGCCTGACGACGGCCCGGAAAGTCAAGTACGACGAGAAGACCATCATATTCATGTCCGACAAGAGTGCCTTGAGGGTGAAAGACGCCCCCACGGACCGCCAAGGCCAGGTCATTTTTTCCTGGGGAGGCATCTTTAACGAGGAAGAGGAGAAGATGGCGGCAGCCACGTTCGACGGAGGCACTGTGACGATCGGAGACTTCATTGAGAAGATCCGCAAGACGCCTCCGTTCGCCCGTCCCATTGGGGGTAATTCTGATGGAATCGTGCAGACAGTGGAGCAGTTGGCGCAGGACAAGATCTTCGAAGCCGAGTTCAACGAGAGAAATCTGAGGCGGCAGGAGTGGTTTCAGGACAGGATGAAGAACAAGAGGGAAGAGCTGCTTGCCGACGTGCTTCATTCGCAAATGAGAGACACCTCAAGCGTAACGGACGAAGAGATCCGCGAGGTCTACGAGGAAAACAGGGACAAGTTCATGACGGAGCCGTTGGTCAAGCTTGTGGTCATCACGGTGGCGTCTCAGGACGTGGCTGACAAGATCGCGACCAGAATCAACGAGGGAAGGGACTTCGCATCGGCGGCAGTGGACTTCTCAGTATATCTGGCGGGAGAGCGCGGCGTAGACACGACGGACTTTGTGGAGAGAAGGGCTTTCCCCATGCTTTTTCCACAGATATGGGACAAAGACATCGGTTCGGTAGTCGGCCCGGTCCAGGAGCGCGAGACCTGGTTGATTGCCAAACTCCTGGAGCGACAGGACGTTCGGCTCCTGACGCTCGAAGAGGCGACGCAGATGATTATCACGCGCCTCCAGCTTCTCAAAGCGGACGAGGCTCTTGACCGTCTTCTGGAGGAACTGAAGGCCAAGGTGGGGGTAAGAGTGGACGAGGCCGCAGTGAGAGACCTTCAAATCCCGGAGGAGATCCTCGGATGGGGGCAGTAGGTCGGCCTGTTCACCCCGCCGTCTGAGAAGAGACTGGGCAGGGGAAACCGATGTTTCGTGGAGGAGGCCAGAGGATGGCGCGTTTCCTGCGGACTCTTGCTGCTTTTGCTGTTCTCCATTCAGTCCTGGTTTGTACGTCTCTCTTTGCAGCTCTCGGAGCCGGAATAGAGGTTCTGCAGAGCGACGAAACAGGGATCACGCTGAGGGTGCAAGTCGACAGCTTCACCGTGCGGGCAGTCTCGCACGGAGGGCGGACCTTTCACTACGTCGAGATCCCCGGTTTCTTCTCGACCGAAGAAGAAGGACTGCCGCAGCTTCCTTACACCGCCGCGTTGATCGCCGTTCCGTTTGACGTCTCCCCGGCCGTGACCGTCGTGGAGAACGTGACTTCCTCGAGAACGGGCGTTCTTCCGATGCCCTGTCCCAGGGCCATAATACGGGGCGGCGAAGGAGACGAGCTCCCCACTCCGGCTCACGAGTTCGCCATCGACGAGAGTTTCTACGCAGGTTCCGCTTCATTTCCCGATCGGACTGCCGAGCTGAGCGCCCCTTCATTCCTGAGGCACCAGAGGGTCGTATCAGTTCACATTTTTCCGTTTCAGTACGCTCCGGCCTCTCGGGAGCTCGTCTATTCGCGCACGCTTCTCGTCAGGATCGACTTCAGGAGAACACCGGGATACCGGGAAACCGACTTCGAGCCCGCGCCGTCGTTCGAGCCCAATGCCGAAGGCATGTACGAGGGGGTCTTGATCAATTACGAGACGGCCAAGCGCTGGAGGATGAAGCCGGTGTCGCGGGCCGGCGAGAGCATCCTGCCCGTCGCTCAAGTCTCGAACGAATTCAAGATCGTCGTGGACTCCACTGGGCTGTACAAGGTCCCCTTCTCCAGTATTCCCGGCCTGAGCGGGCTGTATCTGCCGACGAAGGTAAGATTGTTTGAAAAATACTACGAGGAAGGGGCAACGCCACCCTTCAAACAGCGAAACGTGCCGATACGGATCGTGGACCAGAATGACGACGGGTACTTCGGTAGCACGGACTACTTCGTTTTCTACGGCCTCAGCATGCACGACCGCTTTCCCTTGGACCCTCTGGAGTGTCGCTACACGAAGGACAACGTGTACTGGCTGACGGTGGGCGGCGAAGACGGTTTGAGAATGAACGAACGGGACTCGTGGCGCACTGCGCCGGCCCCGCTCAAGCCCGATTCCTTCCTCTGCGTGGAGAAGTACGAGAAGGATCGCGTCTATCTGAACGTCCCGCCCAGGGAGGCGATGGACTACTACTTCTGGAAACAGCACTACGAATACGACACCAGCGAGCCTTTCAACGTGTGGGCCCCCGACACGACAAAAGCGTGGCGCGTGAGGGCACGATACCAGGGAGCCATTTCGTCTCTTCACATAATAACAATGATCATTCAGAACAGCAGGGGGCTTGTCGACACCCTCTTCTACAGGGACACTCTCGGAACCTCCTACGGAAACTCCAAGGTGGAAGTCACGATGGACACGGGTTTCACCGTGCCCGACTGGCTCCTGGCGAGCGGCAACAACACGTTCCGGTACATCGGCGAGCACGGTGTCTTTGGGAGCTTCGTCCAGGGGAGCGGGGCCTGCCTGGACTGGTTCGAGATTAGCTATTACAAGAAGTACGTTGCCGGCGCGGGGAAGCTCGCCTTCAACAGCGGAGGCCTCACCGGAGAGCTGGAGATGACGTTGAGCAGGTTTCCTTCCCAGGACCTCCTGCTTTTCGATCTCTCGGATTCTCTGAATCCGGTCTCACTTCGCATCGAAGGGTGGCAGGTGACGCCGGAGGCAGGCGGATATCGTCTGGCCTTCCATGATTCCGTGGGCACGGCGCTGAGGCCCTACGAGGCCGTCGCCGCGTCGGCTCTGAGGCCGGTTACCAGGATCCTTCTCGACAGCCCGTCGTCGCTTGCCAGTTCCGGCGCGTCAAAGGACTACTTCATAGTCTCGTACGATGACTTTGTCCCGCTCCTTTCGCCTCTCATCGCTCACAGGCAGGCCTTCGGGCACAACGTTGAGACCGCCAGGTTGAGCGACGTGTTCGACGAATTCAACGGGGGTATTCGATCGGCGCGGGCCATAAAGAGGTACATGAAGTACGGGTTCAGCACATGGGGAACCCCTCTTTTCCTGCTCCTCGTCGGGGACGCGAGCGAGGATTACAAGGGACACCTCGCAACGAGCGACCCCGATCTGGTTCCCACCTATCTGATACTGAGCCCGGTTTCGACTGTTTCCGGCCGGGAGCTCGTCGCCAGCGACCATTGGTACGTCACAGGTCTGGAGGGAGTGGAAGACGACTATCCCGACATGTACCTGGGCAGGATACCTGCGGGAAGCGGCCAGGAGTTGACGACGTTCATTCAGAAGATAATTGCGTACGAGGCGTTTCAGCCCGGACAGGATTTCAGGGCGAAGGGACTTCTCTTGGCGGACGACAACTACTCTCCCCCCGGTTCTGACCCGATGAAGCTCTGCAGCACGCCGAGTGAAGACGTGTTTGAGGAGACCTCCAACCAGGTCAGGAACCTGATTGGCGCCAGCACCGCCCTGCCGGGATTCGGGACCGACGCCCTCTTCCTGCGCACGCTGGTCGATTCGTTTCCGAGCTATCCCAAGCCCTCGTGCACGGACTACCTGGCGACGCTTGAATACACCAGGGCCAGAGTAACGCCCAGAGTTTTGTCCGAGTTGAGCAAGGGTCATCTGTTCGTGAACTATCAGGGTCACGGAAACAGGTTTCTGCTCGCCCACGAACAGCTTCTGCGTTCCGATCCCTACACCAACGACGTGGCGTCCGTGAACAACTACGGGAAACCGTTCTTCTTCCTGGCCTTCGCGTGTCACGTGGCCGACTTCGACCGGGCCGACGAGAAGAACTTCGGCGATTGCCTTCCCGAGAAGCTGCTCGCCGCACCGGGGAGAGGAGCCATAGGCGCGTTCGCCAGCAATGCGTTCGAGAACCTGCCTTTCAATTACCAGGGCGACATGGACTTCAGCATATTCGACGCCTTCTTCGGATACAACCCCACGTCCGATTTGAAGGGCAAACGGGGGGTGCGGTGGTTGCTGGGCGAAGTGATTGCTTCCGCCAAGATAAGGTTTCTCGCAGGCGCCTCCACCAACAAACCCTCAGTAAAGACATACGTTCTGCTGGCGGATCCGGGTCTGCGCATGGACGCACTGCCTCCTCAGTTTTCCGTTCTGGTGAACGGCTCTCCGTTCACAAACGGCTCCAGCCTCTACGTCACGACCCCCGTTGACTCCGTTCGAATGGCCGCCTACCTCAACGACGAGATAGGCATTGTGGAAAGCTCGATACGCATAAACGAAACGGGAAGCGAGGGCAGGGGAGCCATTCCCCCGGGTGAGTTCTACGTGAGAGCTCTGAGCGATACCGTGGTCGGCACCAGCAAGAAATTCTACGTTTACTTTCCGACCGTCCTGAGGGCAGGAACCTACGACATGGTTGTCAGTGCCGCAGACGTGAACGGCCGCGAAACTTCCTTTGTGTTGAAAGTTCAACTGAACGCCTCCTTCACGGCGGACGGAACTCCGCTTCGCGACGGGAGCCTGGTGCCGTCCAGCTTCACGCTGGAGACCGTGGTGACCTCTCCCGTGGTTCTGACCGCGGAGGAGGTGGTACTCGTGGTGGACGATTCGACCGCAGTCTCCAGCAGCGAGCAAGTTGATGCTCACGGCAGGGTCTGGCGCCTCACGGCTCCCGTCGTGCTGAGAGACGGAGACCACGTCCTTTCGGTGAGAGTGAACGGGATTCTGCGCTCCGTTTCTGTCTCTGTGAGCTCCGGATTCAGCATGAGGGACGTGTTTGCGTATCCAAACCCATTTGAAAACGTGACGTCGTTCAACTACAGATTGACGGGGACACCTGCCGGAGTGCTCATCGAGATGTTCACGGTGTCCGGGCGAAAGATCCTGGAGCTCGAGGGCACGATCAGGGTCGGCGACAACGCGTTGGTATGGAACGGCCGCGACTCGGAGGGGGTGCGAGTCGCGAACGGTATCTATATCTACAGGATAACCGCTACGGACGTGGACGGTCGCAAGCTTTCGCAACTGCTGAAGGTTGTGAAGGCGGAATGATAGGGGCGGGCGACCCCCAGCGCATCAAAATCACAGACACGTTAGAGACACGTTGACACACAAATCAGGAGGCGACACGGTGAGACTGAGAAGAGCGCCGGCATTCTCTGGGTCAAACGGATCTTCCCCTTCGAAATGTGTTGTGACAAGCGGGCAAGTGGTTTCGATTGTCGGTTTCGCGCTCTCTCGAATCGCTTTCTCGCTGTGTCTCCTGTGTTTCGTTCCGCTTTGTTCCGCGCCGCCGTGTTCCGCCGACGACTCCAGTGCTCGGACCGTGGCGTCCCTGGAGGATCTGCGCGGAGCCCCGGGCGCGATCGCGCGGTATCTCGGCGATCCCGATCCCGCGGTCAGGGCGAGGGCGGTGGTGGCTCTGGGAAGGATTCAGGACACGAGCTCCGTCGAGGAGGTCGCGGAAATCGTCGGCGACTCGTCCCCCGACGTCAGGGCGTCTGTGGCGTTCGCTCTCGGCCAAATCGGTGCCCGCGCCTGCCTTAAGCCCCTCGTCAAGCTTCTCTCGGACGAGGTGCCTGACGTGAGGCTGGCGGCTGCGGAAGGCCTCGGAAAAGTGCGGGGCCGCGACGCTGTGAGGCCGCTTGCGCGCCTGCTCGGTTCGCGTGACACGAGCCTCGCGAGGCAAGCAGCGCTGTCGCTGGCCCTGATTGCGGATTCTACGGCACTCCCGGCTCTCTGGAAGGCCGCAGACTCGAAGGATCCGGAGCTCAGGTGGCGGGTGGCCTATGCCCTCGAGACCATCCCACACGCGAAGTCCCTCGGGCCCCTGTTACGATTCTGCGGAGAGGAGAGTTGGGTCGTACGGAATTTTACGGCCCGAGCGCTGGGGAAGATCCAAGGCGAAGGTTCTGCGGCACTGCTGCGGAAGCTCCTGAAGGACCCTGACTGGCACGTGAGAGTGAACGCCGCGAGAGCGCTGGGCCAGTTCGGGAGCCCGGAAAGCGGCCTCAATCGTTCGGAAAGCGCGTCCCTTCTTCATCAGTTGTTGAGCGACAGATCCGTTCACGTCAGGGCGGCCGTGTGCGAGGCACTCGCCAGGCTCGCAGAT
>JAZDPI010000213.1:0-12711 GCA_043797775.1 Candidatus Eiseniibacteriota bacterium | reverse complement strand
CGATTCGCCTCTCCGACGCTTCGTCAACTCTCAAGAACAGCTCAGCGCCGACCTCATCGACGCCGAGGAATCTTACCATGTCCAGATTCACGTCCACTGCGTACTTCACGACCTTCCTCCCCTGCTCGTACTCGTCCCTGGGCTTGAGAAGGTTGTAGGCGATCTTCCGGACTCTCACGTCGTATCCCAGCCTCAAGGGAGCGCCCGAGAAAAGGGAGATCAGCGCGGTTCTCGGGTTGCAGAGGAAATCAACCACGAGGTCGAATCTCCTCCGCCTCACGCCGGGGAACACCCTCGCCTGAGAGAGCAAGCTTGACTTGTCCAGCACGATGACTTCGTCCACGTGCGGATTCCCTTTCAGGATCTCCTCTCCCGAGCGAGTCACGAGCGCGGTCACTCTGGCCCCCGGGAATCCAGCCTTGAGCGCCCTCAGGGCGGGGGTTGTCAGAAGCACATCCCCCATCGCCCCGGGTCTCAGAACCAGAATGGACCTCACCTGCTTAACGTCCGGCTTCAGTTGTGTCTCCCTTCCGACGCGAGTAGTCTCGGAGTGTCCAGGCACCGGCCCGCCCTGCGGAGTTCAAACTCGCGGCGACGCCTCTTTGCCGAGCACCCGCCTCAGCGCCTCCAGAACGCGCGCCGCGTCGATGCCGGTAAGACATTTCACACTCTCACATTCATGGAGATGGCACGGCCTGCAGTCGATTCGCTCGTACACGCAGGCTGCGCGGCTCCCTCTGTACGGAAACCAGATGTCCGGCTCGCTGGGTCCGAAGACGGCGACCGTAGGCTTCCCAAGGGCCGCAGAGATGTGAGCGGGTCCGCCGTCGCTTCCGACGTAGGCCCCGCATACGGAGAGCACTCCCACCAACTCTCTGAGGCTCAACCCTCCGATCAGCGGTAGCCCGCGACCCTCTCGCTGAACCGCCTGAACGGCTCCTTCCTCACCCGGCCCCTCCAGCAAGACCGCCACCAGCGACTCTCGAGCTATCAACGCCGCCAGTTGAGCGAAGCGCTCAGCCGGCCACCTCTTGGACTGCCACTTCGCGCCGGGCTGTAGAATCACCGATTTGGCCGGCTCGGCGATTCCGGCAGTCCTCAGAGTCCTCAGTGCCCTCTCGGCCTCGTCACGGCTGACGAAAAGCTCGGGCTCGCAGGCTTGCGCCTCGATCCCCACGCTCCGCAGGTGTTCCAGATGATGCTCGACCGCGCTCCTGACGCACGGTCTCACGCCGACACGCCTCGTATACGCCCAACTCCTGGGAAAGTGATCGGTGCCCACTCTGATTCTGGACATCGTCGCGGCAGTGAGAATCGCACTCCGCGGGTTCGCCAGGAGGTCGATCGCGATGTCATAGCGGTCCAGGCTCAGCCGCCGTAAGAGCCTCAAGTAGTCCAGCCTTCCCAGCGAGCGGAAACCGACCGAAATGACCCTCGAGAGAAACGGGTTCCCTTTCAGAAGCTCTCCGTAGGGAGCCTCAGCGAGGTAGACAATCTCGGCGTCGGGGAAGCTCTCTCTGAGCCTCCTCACGCACGGTGTCGTGAGAACGACGTCACCTGCATACCTGAGCCTGGTGAGAAGTATCTTCCGTGCCACCCTGTGTCCTCCAGAAAATGCCGGAACGCCGCCTCACGCGTAAACGCCGGGCTCAGCGTGCGTCGGCTCATTTCTTTCCGGAGAACCGCTCCAAAATCACGCTCACCAATTCCCTCGTGGAATGAGACTTCTCGTCGCCCACGATCTCCACGACACCTCCGACCGCACGAACGGTGGAGCGCTCCGGCACGTTGTCCCGGGTGTAATCGGTTCCTTTCGCGTGGACGTGCGGCCGCAGCGTGCGAATCGCAAAGTCCAACGTCGGCTCATCGAACACGAAGCAAAAATCCACACATTCCAGCGCCTCGACTATCTCTGCCCGTTCGACCTCCCCCATGATCGGCCGGCCTTCGCCCTTGAGTCGCCACGCACTCCGATCGCTGTTTATCCCCACCACCAGACAGTCCCCCAGTGCCCTTGCCGCTTCGAGATACCGGACGTGGCCCACGTGGATGATGTCGAAGCAGCCGTTTGCCAGAACGACCCTCTTGCCCTGGGTTCTCAACTGCTCCACGATGCGGGAGAGCTCCTCGACCGATCTCAGCTTTGCCCTTTGCTTCACGCCATGCCCCCTAGGTCGGCCGGAGAACCGGCGTCCCCACAATCCTGCCCGCTTCGATTCCCTCCAGAACCTCCGCCTGCGTCGCGACGGCGGTCCCTCTCTTCATCACGACAACCGAGCTCGCATACGTGGCGATGCAGGAGGCTTCGACGATGCCTGCGCCGGCAGACAGAGACAGAATTATCGCGGCAGCCACCGTGTCACCCGCACCGGTCACGTCGGCGATCTCGTCCGATCCGAAAATCGGCATCTTGACGGGAGCTCTCTTCGAGTCGAACACCGTCATGCCGGAACTACCCTGCGTTATCACAAGAGAGCTGAGAGCCATCTTCTTCATCAGACGTCGACCCGCCTCGAGAAGAGACATCGTGTCCCTTACCACCACGCCCGAGGCCAGTCCCGCCTCAACCTCGTTGGGCGTTGCCACTGAGGCGCCCCTGAACTTGAGCAGTTCGTATCTCGAGTCGACGCACACGGGAATCCGCCGCCGTCTGGCCTCGACCGTTACCTCACCTCGAAGTCGCTCAGAAACGGCCCCGTAACCGTAGTCCGAGAACAGAACGGCGTCGCACGAAGGAAGGAGAGACAGGGCTCTCTCCACAAGGAGCCCTTCAATCCGGCCACCCATGGATACCGCCTTTCCCCTGTCTATCCGGATGACCTGCTGCTTTGCGCAGTGAAAGCCGCCGGCCAGCACGCGCGTCTTCTGTATGGTCTCGAAGCGCTCGACCGAGACAACGTCATCCGTGGGCACACCTGCGCTTCTGAGGAGGGTCTTGAGCTTCGAGCCGGCTTCGTCCTTGCCTATGACGCTGACCGGAACTGCAACAGCTCCCAGGGAGTTGATGTTGGCGCAGGCGTTTCCGGCCCCACCAGGCATGATCATGCTCCCGTCGTAGGCAAGAATCAGTACGGGAGCCTCTCTTGAGATGCGCTGCGTGCTTCCGTACAAGTACTCGTCCAGCATCAGGTCCCCCGTGACCAGGATTCTCCTGCCGCAGAACGCCTTCAGTATCCTCTTGAGATCGCCACGTTTCGGTGCTGCTCTCTCCATGCTAACCTTGAACCCCGCCGGCCATGGTCCTCACGAGCTCCTCCGCCACGGCCCTCGCCTCCGAGTCTGCGTCCAATACGTCCTGGATCGTCCCGATTGCGCTGCGTCTCGTCTTGCCGAGTGACTGCTCGAGGACTCGGGTAATGTCGGTGAACCGAATTCTCCCGTCCAGAAAGGCCTTCACCGCCACTTCGTCCGCCGCGTTGAGAGAGGCCGGAACAGTGCCGCCGGCCTTCGCAGCGTCGTACGCCAGCGCGAGGCACGGAAACTGTGCAAGGTCGGGTTCCATAAAAGTGAGGGGAGAAACTCGACTCAGATCACACGAATCGAATGGCGCCTCCACCGTCTCCGGATAGGTGAGGGCATACAGAATGGGTACTCGCATGTCGGGCGCGCTGATCTGTGCGAGCGTGGTGCCGTCTACGAACTCCACCATGGCGTGAACGACCCCTTC
This sequence comes from Candidatus Eiseniibacteriota bacterium, assembly GCA_043797775.1. Classification (GTDB taxonomy): domain Bacteria; phylum Eisenbacteria; class RBG-16-71-46; order JAFGJU01; family JAFGJU01; genus JAZDPI01. The sequence continues at coordinate 9,044 of JAZDPI010000213.1, read as the reverse complement.
CGGGTGCACGAGCACGCCGATCTCATCGAGTTCCACGTCAAACAGCCACCTCGCCTCCATGACCTCCAGGCCCTTGTTGAACAGCGTGGCGCTGTCAACGCATATCCGTCTGCCCATTTTCCACACGGGGTGGCGGAGCACTTCTTCCGGCGTCACGTCTGCAAGCTCGGCCGTCCTGCGCCCAAGCAGTGGCCCTCCGGACGCAGTGAGAACGATCCGCCGTATCCTTGCGCGTCTCGAAGAGACACACTGGTGCACCCCGCTATGCTCGCTGTCCACGGGGAGAATCTCCGCTCCACGCTCCTTCGCCATCTGCACCACTGCCTGGCCCGCAAGAACCAGCGACTCCTTGTTCGCCAGGGCAAGGCGCTTCCCCGCTTTCACAGCCTCCACCGTGGGGAGAAGCCCCGCCGCCCCGACGATTGCGTTCACGACGATATCGCCCTCCTCGAGGCCGGCAAGCCTGGCCACACCGCTCTCTCCCGCCAGTATCTTTACGCCACCTGAACCGAAGCGTCTCTCGAGCTCCCGGGCCGCCTTCTCCTCTCGGACCCCCACGACCAGGGGTCGGAATTCCTCAACCTGTTCTGCAAGGCCGTCAACGTCCGAGTCCACGGCCAGGGCCACGACCCTGAAACGTCCGGGCAACTCCCGGGCGATCGAAAGACAATTCCTGCCGACCGATCCCGTGCTCCCCAGCAATACGATGTTCCTGACTTCAGTCGTCATCTTGTGCCCCGCGTTACAGGCGGGCTCCCCGGGGTGCGCAACCGGACCCCCTCAGACATGATTTCCCCACACTCTCATGCTCACGAGACTGCAATTATGAGATAGTAGTACACTGCCGGAGCCGCAAAGAGAAGACTGTCGAATCTATCCAAGAGGCCGCCGTGACCGGGAATCGTGTTCGAAGCATCCTTCACATTTGCGTCGCGCTTTATCATGGATTCCACGAGATCCCCGAGCTGCGAAGCCACGCCGCAGATGATTCCCAGAACAAAGACGTCAACCATGCCAAGGAAGGGTGCAAACGTGATCTTCCCCACCCACGCGACTAACGGAGCTGAGACCAGAGCCGTCAACGAACCCTCCAGAGACTTGTTGGGGCTTATTCTCGGCAGAAACTTGGTCCTCCCGAAGAACCGACCGCCCAGGTACGCGGCCGTGTCGGAAGTCCATGCGAGGTAGAAGGGCAAAAGGACGTATCTCGCCCCCTCACTGTAGTCCGTTCCCGACCTCAGGGGAAGCTCTCTGAGAAACACCAGGTACGACCCCAGCCACCCTACGTAGAACACGCCGAAGATCGTGACGGCGATGTGGGTAACGGAGAATTTTCCGCCTTCACGGAATACCTCGAGCACCGCTATGAGAATCAGTGCCATGGTCAACAGGAGGTCCGAATGGAACTCGCTTCTGAAGTATATGTACCAGGTGAGGACGATCGTGGTCCCCGCCCCGATGGCCCTGTACGGCTTGTATCCCGCCCTGGCCATCATTCTGTAGAACTCCAGGATGCACAGCAGGAGCACTAGGTCGACGAAAACCAGGAAGTAGAACTTCCCCTTCAGCGCCAGAAAGACGAGGATGGGAACGAAGATCAAACCCATCAGGAATCTGAGGCGGAAGGAGCGGTTTTCCCTTGCGCGGGCCAGAGCTTCAATTATGCCCGTCAATCTATCCTCCCGAATCGTCTCTGCCGCTTCTGGTAGTCTCTCACGGCCTGAAAGAGCTGTTTTTTCCGGAAATCGGGCCAGAGAGTATCGGTGACCCACATTTCCGAGTAAGCAAGCTGCCACAGAAGAAAGTTGCTCAGGCGCAGCTCGCCGCTGGTCCGAATGAGCAAGTCCGGGTCCGGGAGCCCGCCCGTGTAGAGCCGGCGCTCCACGAAACTCTCGGTTACGTCCTTTTCCGCAAACCCGGTGTTCACGTGCTCGGCGAGAATTTTCCTGACAGCGTCCACTATTTCCGCTCTCCCGCCGTAGCTCAGGGCCAGGATCAGGAGCAGGCCCTTGCCGTCCTTCAAGAACTCCACAGTCTCGCCCAGAGTTCTGCGCACCGGGTCGGGCAGGTCAGAAACCCGGCCGATTACGCCCATTCTCACGTCGTTCTCTCGCAGCTCTTCTCGTTCCTCCCTGAGCGTCTCCTGGAGGAACCGCATGAGGGCCCAGACCTCCCTCTTCGGCCTGTTCCAATTCTCGACCGAAAAGGTGTACAACGTCAGAACCTCGACGCCCAACTCCACACACCCTTCAACTGTTTCCCTCACGGCCCGACGGCCCGCTCTGTGCCCGTCTATCCTCGCGAGCCCTTTCCGTTTGGCCCAACGCCCGTTGCCGTCCATTATGACGGCGATGTGCCGGGGGACAATGCCCGTCTTCTTGATTTCCTCGGTTATGTCACGGTCTTTCCTTTGCGCCAACCTCAGCCACCTCGTCTCTGCACCGCACACCGTTACAGGGATCACGGTTCACAAAATGCGGCTGACACTGCTGCCGTCAGCCGCCCCGTCTTCCGGGCCTTCGCGGGAGAACTCAAGAGCGGGAGTACGCCGGAGCGAAACCGCGCCGACGATCCCCCGTCCGACCGGGCTCAAACCTCCATTATCTCGGCTTCCTTCTTGGACAGAAGCTCGTCAATCAACCCTATGTACTTGTCAGTCACCTTCTGAACCTCGGCCTGTGTGCGCTTGGACGCGTCCTCGGAGATTTTGCCGTCCTTTTCGAGCTTTTTTGTCTCATCGTTCGAGTCGCGCCTTATGTTGCGGACGGCCACTCGCCCGTCCTCCACCATTTTCCTCACCAGCTTCACAAGATCTCGCCTCCTCTCCTCGGTAAGAGGAGGGATGGGGATCCTTATGACCGTCCCGTCGTTTGCGGGATTGAGGCCGAGGTCTGCCTTGAGAATCGCCTTCTCCACGTCCGGAACGATCGCCTTGTCCCAAGGATGGACTATCAGCAGCCGGGGTTCAGGCGCGCTCACACCGGCAACCTGGTTCAGGGGAACATGAGAACCGTAACATTCCACCTTGACCGGGTCCAGGAGTGCCGTAGTCGCCTTGCCGGTTCTCACCGACGCAACTTCGTGCCTCATTCTCTCCACGGTCTTCTTCATCCTGTCTTCGCTCTTTCTCAGACTTTCTTTCTCCATACTAATCTTCTCCGACCAGCGTTCCGATCTTTTCTCCCTGCACTGCTCTGCGAAGATTATCGCAGACGCTCGCATCGAACACTACTATCGGCAGGCGGTTGTCCATGCACAGCGAAATGGCCGTCACGTCCATGACTCTGAGACCTTTGTTTATTACATCCAAATAGCTGACTTTCTCCAGAAAGACAGCGGCCGGGTCTCTCTCCGGGTCAGCCGTATAGACTCCCTTCACCTTCGTCGCCTTCAGGAGGACCTCCGCGCCGACCTCGATCGCCCGCAACACCGCGGCTGTGTCCGTTGTGAAATAGGGGTTACCTGTGCCTGCAGCCATTATTACGACGCGGCCTTTCTCCAGGTGACGGATCGCCCTGCGCCTGATGTAGGGTTCGGCGATCTGGGCCATCGCGATAGCGGAAAGGACCCGCGTGTGAAGCCCCAGTCTCTCGAGATTGTCCTGGATGGCAAGCGCGTTGATCACGGTCGCCAGCATCCCCATGTAATCCCCGCTCACCCTGTCCATCCCCAGCTGCTCCGCCTCCGAGCCTCTGAAGATGTTCCCGCCGCCGACGACCACTCCCACCTGCACGCCCATTCCGACAATCTCACCAATCTCGGATCCGAGCCTGGTGAGTTTCGCCTGGGAAATACCGTGCTTTTTCTCGCCCGCAAGTATCTGCCCGCTCAGCTTGAGCAGAATTCTCTCGTAGCGTGTTTGGGGCATCCTGCGCCGCCTCTAGGACCATTGGCCGAGTCGGAAACGGCTGAACCGTCTGAGAACGATGTTCTCGCCGAACTTCGCAGTCGCTTCCTTGATGATCTCCTCCACGGGCTTCTTCTGATCCTTTATGAACGGCTGTTCGAGTAGGCAGTTCTCGGAGTAGAACTTCTCGAGCTTCCCCTGAATGATCTTCTCCATCACCTGGGGAGGTTTCTTCGAGTCCGCAAGCTGTGCCGCCAGGATTTCCTTCTCCTTGTCAACCACGTCCGGAGGAACCTGCTTGCGCGACACGACCATGGGCTCGCTTGCCACGACCTGCATGGCAATGTCTCTGACCAGCGCCTTGAACGCGTCCGTCCTGGCCACGAAGTCCGTTTCGCTGTTCACCTCGACTATGGACCCGACTCTACCTCCCGGATGAATATAGGCCTCCACCAGACCTTCGGAGGCAGCCCTCCCGGCCTTCTTCGTCGCCGCCGCCACCCCCGTCTTCCGCAGATGTTCAATCGCCTTCTCAACGTCACAACCACACTCAGTGAGCGCCTTCTTGCAGTCCATCATGCCGGCACCGGTGCGTTCTCTCAATTGTCTCACTAGTTCAGCGCTGATCTCCATCGTGTGCCTCCGAGTCCTGACCTTTCTCTCCTCTTTGTTCCCCGTGCCGGCTCTCGCGGCCCTTGGGCCTCGCGGGTTCGTGCGCCTCGGCAGCGGGAGGTTTGTGAGGGCCCGCTCCCTCGCGCTCGGAAGGAACGGGCGAAGTCGCGTCGGAAACATCTCGGGCCGACAGAGCCTCGGCAAGTGCCGCGTCTTCTCCTTCCTTCGCCTCCTGAACGCCCTCGATGACGGCGTCACTCACCAGCCTGCAGAAGAGCTTTATTGCACGAATCGCGTCGTCGTTGCCTGGAATGGGGAAGTCCACGACATCGGGGTCGCAGTTCGTGTCGACGATGCCCACGATCGGAATCTTCAGCTTCACGGCCTCGGCCACGGCGATCTTCTCTTTCTTCGTGTCGATCACAAAAAGGAGACTCGGAAGACTCTCGAGCTCCTTGATCCCACTGAATATCTTCTCCAATTTCAGTCTCTGTTTTTCCAGCTGGGCAACTTCCTTCTTCGACAGCTTCTCGTACGTGCCGTCCGCCTTCATCTGCTCCAGTTCCTTCAGCCGTTTTATGTTGGAACGGATGGTTCTGAAGTTGGTCAGCATGCCGCCGAGCCACCTTTCAGAGACGTAGAACATACCGCATCTCGTGGCTTCTTCGGCGACGGTCTCCTTGGCCTGTTTCTTGGTGCCCACGAAGAGGACTTTGCCGCCCTCCCCGGCCACCTGTTTCGTCTTCCCCGCGGCCAGCTCCATGCAGCTCAGCGTCTGCTGGAGATCGATTATGTAAATGCCGCTTCTCTCGATGAAGATGTAGTCCTTCATCTTGGGATTCCAGCGTCGAGTCTGATGACCGAAGTGGACTCCCGCTTCTAGTAACTCCTTCATTCCGACTTGCGCCATCGATTCCTCCTGTGTCGCAGTTAAAGACCTCCGTCCCGCAAGACTGTCCTTTCAAGGAAAGCCACCGCGTACTCGGGGGACGTGTGTATTGGGCTACTACCTCTTGGAGAACTGGAACCGCTTGCGCGCACCGGGCTGCCCGTACTTCTTCCGCTCCTTCATTCTCGGGTCGCGCGTCAACAGTCCCTCTCTCCTCAGAACCGACGTAAGCCCGGGCTCGGCGCTCTTCAGGGCGCGCGCTATGCCCAGCCTTACGGCGCCTGCCTGGCCCGCCAGCCCGCCTCCAGTGACGGAGGCGACGACGTCGTACTTGCCGGCAGTCTCAGTGACCAGCATCGGATGCTCAGCCTGGGTGGCAAGTGCGCGCCGCTTGAAGTAGTCCTCAAAGCTCTGGTCGTTGACCAGCTTCCTGCCCGTACCGGGCAGAATCCTGACCCTAGCAACCGCCTCCTTACGGCGCCCGGTACCGTGAAAACTCGCTATCGACATTCCTTACCTCCACAAATCACGTCAGCTTCCCGGGATCCCACGCCTTCGGACCCTGTGCCGCGTGGCGATGCCTCGGTCCCTTGTAAACGTGCAACTTCTGGAACATCTGCCGTCCAAGTCTGTTGTGAGGCAACATTCCCTTGACGGCGCGTCTCAGAACCTCTTCCGGCTTCTTCTCCATGAGCTCCGACAGCGGCGTGTACTTGGCGCCGCCGGGATAACCCGAGTGCCTGAAATAGGTTTCCTGCTCGAGCTTGGATCCCGTGAGTCGCACCTTCTCGGCGTTGACGACGACCACGTAGTCTCCCAAGTCCTGGTGTCGGCTGAACGCGGGCTTCCCCTTGCCCATGAGACAGTGCGCGATTCGGCTTGCCAGCCTGCCCAGAGTCATTCCAGCGGCGTCAACAAGAAGCCACTCCGCCGCGAAATCTTCCTTCTTCACAAAAGTAGTCCTCATCAAATCACTCCTTCATAAACTTCCTTAAACTTTTATGTTAGCGGCCGTCTTTGAGTCTGTCAACATAATACTGCTTGTCAACCGGCGCACAGTTTCCCCTCGAAGGGAGGCCGATGAACGCCCTTTTCCGTTATGATGGCAGAAACGTGGCTGTGAGGGACCACGTCAAAGGCGGGATTGTAGACACGCGCGCCTGGAGGAACAACCATCCTGTCGCCCGCGTACCTGACTTCGTCTTCCCCCCGCTCCTCGATCGGAATTCCGGCACCGTCCTCCAGCGAGCAGTCGATCGTGGAGTACGGGCAGGCCACGTAGAGCGGGACGCCGTGTTCCTTGCACACGATCGAGAGCGAATACGAGCCCACTTTGTTCGCGACGTCACCGTTTCTCGCCATCCTGTCCGCCCCTATCAACGCACAGTCGACCTGCCCGCTCTTCAACACCCACGCGGCGGCAGAATCGCAGATGACCGTGACGTCCACGTGTCCGGACACAAGTTCCCATGCAGTAAGCCTGGCTCCCTGAAGAAGGGGTCTCGTCTCGCTGGCGATAACGCTTACCCTCTTGCCCTCGGCCTTCGCGGCGTAAACGACCGCCAATGCAGTGCCCATGCCGGCCGTTGCCAGGGCCCCCGCGTTGCAGTGCGTAAGCACCGTAGCCCCGTCGTGAAGAAGTCGAGCCCCGTTCTCCCCTATCCTGCGACAGAGCTCCCTGTCTTCCTCGAGTATCGACGTCGCCTCACTGACGACCGCGTTCCTCAGCTCCGCCGCACTTGCCGCCCCACCCACCGTCTCCCTCATCCTCGAAAGCGCCCAGAAGAGGTTCACGGCAGTCGGCCTCGTCGAACCCAGCAGGGCGATCGCGCCCAGCGCACGCTCTTTCGAGCCCTTTGCCGGTCCTTCCAGCACGGCCAACGCAACGCCAAGCGCCGCGGCAACGCCGATTGCCGGCGCTCCTCGAACCTTCATCGTCCTGATCGCGTCTGCCACATCCTCCGCCGAAACCAGCTCCAGATACACCAACCTCCCGGGCAGGGCCGTCTGATCGATCAATCTCACCCTGTTCCCCGTCCACTCGACGGTCTTAGGCTCCGCTGCCTTCTCCGCGTCTTTTCTCATGTTCGCGTCTCCCTCTCCACGCGTCCCCCGGCCCTGCCTCCATGCCGCCCCGTTCCCCCAGCCCGCGCTAAGAGACTCTAAGCTCGCAGGAGCCTCTTCGAAAGACGATCCATCTGATCATAGAGTCTCGCAATCGGAAGCCCCATAACGTTAAAGTAGCATCCATTAATGTGTGTTATGAAGACTCCTCCGAAGCCCTGAATGCCGTAGCCACCCGCCTTGTCCATAGGCTCCCCTGTGGCTATGTAACGAGCTATCTCGTCGTCCGACAGATCGCGCATCGTCACAAGACTCCGTTCAAAACCGCTTTCGCAGAGTCCCGTGGGGCAGTCCACAAGCGCAGTGCCGGTGTAGACCGTGTGCGTCCTCCCGCTCAACGTGCGCAGCATCGAGTAGGCTTCTGTTGCGTCGACCGGCTTTCCAAGCACTTTCCCGTCAAGCACGACCAGCGTGTCCGCTCCGATGACGACGGCATCAGGAAACTGGTCTTTCGCGGCGAGCGCCTTCTTCAGGGCCAGCTCGACGACCACGGCCGACGGCTCCATCTCTCCCGCCAGCTCCTCCTTCACTCGAGGCACGACCGCCTCGAAGCGGATTCCGATCATCCGCAGGAGCTCACGCCTTCTGGGAGATTCGGACGCCAGAACCACTCGCGCCCGCGGCGTTCGAATGAAGCTTTCTCCTTCGGTAGTCATTCGCGGTCAGGACCTCGTTCTTCCTCCGCCTCGGGAGTCCGCCTGTGCGAGGCCTCCTTCGTGCCCCCTTCCTTCCGTTCCTTCTCCAGTATGAGAGTCACCGGACCGTCATTCTCTATTCCGACGACCATGTGCTCTCTGAAGACGCCCCTCTTCACTCCGATGCCCGCCGCCGACAGGAATTCGCAGAAGACCTCGAAGAGACGCCTCGCCGTTTCCGGCCCCGCGGCCGAGCTGAAGCTCGGCCGGCGACCTCGTGCACAATCCCCGTAGAGCGTGAACTGAGACACCGCAAGGACCGAACCACCCACATCTGTGACAGACCTGTTCATCTTGCCTTCGGCGTCCTCGAATACCCTGAGCTCCGCGCACTTCTCGGCCGTCCACCTGGCCTCGTCCTCCGTGTCGCCCCGTCCAACGGCCAGGAGGATGAGAAGTCCCTTCTCGATCGAGGAGACTTCCTCTCCGTTTACACTCACGGAAGCCGAAGCGACTCTCTGCACCACAGCCTTCATCGAGACTCCCTTCCTACAACCACCCCGTTCCTCGACCCTTCACTACCCTCGTTCTCCAACGCCTCCGGACGCCGGCGGCTAGCCCGGACGCGGTGTGCCGTCCCCGCCATCGTCTTCACCGACGTCCGAGAGGAGCTGACCTCTCTCGACCCTGGTCACGTTTCTCACGGCAGAGACGGCCTTCATAGCCCTGTGGAGGTGCTTTGCATTACGAACCTCCAGAACGAACCGGCCCCTCACCTCGCCGTCTATCCCGCTCATCGCGCTTCTCTGGATGTTCGTGTGCGTCCCCGATATCGCCCTGGCGATGTCGGCCAGGAGATTCTGCCGGTCGGTACCGGTCACCAGCAGATTCACGATGAAGACGGCGTCCTTCTCGACGTCCCATTCGACCTCGATGC
>JAZDPI010000189.1:0-5650 GCA_043797775.1 Candidatus Eiseniibacteriota bacterium | reverse complement strand
GGCGACTACTATTTCGGTTGTCACTGCTTCAAGAAACGACTTCATGATGTGACGACATCCGTCGGGCCGCTCAGTTCTCCCGTTCTTTCCGTTTGGCTTTCAGCGTACCCCTCGTTCTCGCGATGACTTCACGCGCCACGTCGTAGCGTCTCGACGGCGCCATTATGCACGCTCCCGAAACCACTTCCGAGAGCTCTCCCAGAAGCTGAACGGCGATGGAGACGCCCCTCTCGAGTGCGGCCTTCTCCCCGGCGTTCTGCATTGCCTTTCTTATCGCGTCCGGAATCGCCATCCCCGGAACTTCGTGATGGAGAAACTCGGCCTGCTTCGCACTCACCAACGGCAGCACGCCGGCGAAGACGGGAATCTGAAGGAATTCAACTCTCTTTAGAAACTCCGAGAAGGCGCGGACGTCAAAGACCGGTTGTGTCACGACGTACTGCGCCCCGGCTTCAATCTTCTCTTTGAGTCTTTCGATTTCTTTCTCGATGTCGGGACAGGAGTGGCTCACGGCCACGCCCACCCAGAAGGCGGTCGGCGCGGAGAGCCTGTTGCCCAGATAGTCCACACCGCTGTTGAGCCTGCCCGCAATCTCGACGAGTCCGCGAGAGTTCACCTCGTAGACACCGGTGGCAAACGGGTAGTCTCCCACGCTCGGAGGGTCCCCGGTCAGCGCAAGGATGTTGACTATTCCCAGCGCGTAGACGCTCAGCAGGTCGGCCTGAAGCCCGAGTATGTTCCGATCCCTGCACGTGAAGTGCAGGACCACGTCCATTCCGAGCTCCGACTTCACCCTGTGTCCCAGGGCAATCGGACTCATCCTGATTCTGGCCATCGGGTTTTCTGAGATGGACACCGCGTCGGCACCGGCTTCCTGAAGCTCCGCGGCAGACCGGAGGTCCGCCGTGAGGTCGGTGCCCTTCGGCGGAGAAAGCTCCACAACGACCGTAAACTTGCGGGAAGTAAGCTCCCTGAGCGGACTGGTCACGGCAGAGGGAGATACCGCCGGCGCGGCGACCTCGACTCTGGCGGGTTCACGCTTCGGAATTATCACGTTTTTGTCGCCTATCCGGGAAGCGACAGCCGCAACGTGCTCCGCCGTGGTCCCGCAGCACCCCCCAATCACGGAAACACCAAGAGCGAGCAGTTCTTCGGCGCACCTGGCGAAGTATTCCGTGTTGTGAGGATAAGAGAACTTGCCGCCGGTGTACGTTGCAAGTCCGGCGTTGGGCATGGCTGAGAGAAAGACTTTTCTCCTCCCCGCCATCTTCCTTACGACTTCGATGGTGGCCTGAGGCCCGTGGCCGCAGTTGGCACCTACCATGATCGCACCGGCGTCCGCCAGCTCAACAACTGCCTGAGCCGGCGACACTCCCTTGATGGTCCGCCCCTCTTCGACGAACGACATCTGCACGGCCACGGGAACGCGCCCGATCCTGAGCGCCTCCTCAAGGGCTATCTTCACTTCGTCGAGGTCGGACATGGTCTCAAGGATGATGAGATCCACGTCTCCCTCAATGAGCGCGCTTATTTGCTCCCTGTATATCCTCGACAGCTCTTCCCTGCCGAGCGCCTCCGTCGTATCGAGCGGACGTGACACCGGCCCGACCGAGCCGGCCACGAAACACAAGGGGCAGGCTTCTCTGGCCAGCCTCGCGCCGGCCAGGTTGATCTCGAAGGTCTTCTCCCCCAGGTCGTAGTATCTCGACAGTATGAATCTGTTGGCGCCGAACGTGTTGGTCTCGATCAGCTCGGCCCCGGCCCGTGCATGGTCCGCGTGAATCGCCCGAACCATCGAGGGGTTGGAGAGATTGAGCTCGTCGTAGCAGTGCCCCTTGGGTGCGCCGCGGGCATACAGTGCAGTGCCCAGCGCCGCATCGGCAATCAACACCCGCCCGGTTCTCAACCGCTCGACTATGTCCCTGCCCATGATTCTGTCCTGCTCCGTCGGCGTCGTGGGAATCGCCGCGCATCTGGGTCGGCGTTCCTGGGTACGATGTGCGCCAAGCGCGCGGCAGTTCGAGCCTGGAATGGCACAATCATTGGAGAGGCGCTGCCTCGAACCTATCCCAGACCCAGAATTTCTGAGTAGCCCTCCATGTCCATAAAGCCGTGACCGCTTATGTTGAAAGCGATGACCTTTTCTTCGCCCGTCTCTTTGCACTTGAGTGCTTCGTCGATGGCGCACGCAATGCTGTATGCCGATTCAGGTGCGGGGAGAAAACCTTCCGTCTGTATGAACGTCCTCGCTCTGTTGAAAACGTGTTTCTCGTCGCCCGGATAGGCAACCGTGTCGATGTAGCCCTTGTTCCTCAAGTAACTGATGATGGGTGAACACCCGTGATAACGGAGACCGTCGCCCTTTATCGGCTTCATCTCGGCCTGGTGGCCGAGCGTGTACATTTTCAGAAGCGGCGTCATTTCCGCGTGGTCGGCGAAGTCGTACCTGTATTCTCCCTGCAAATTGGGGGCCACCTCGCTCTGCGCTGCAATGAAACGGATCTTCTTGCCTTTCGTGAGGACGTCGCCCACGAAAGGAAGGGCAAAGCCTCCGAAGTTACTTCCTCCTCCAAGACAGGAAGTGACGATGTCCGGGTAGTCGTTCGCCATCTCGAACTGCTTCTGCGTCTCGAGGCCGATTATCGTCTGGTGAAGAAGCACGTGATTGAGAACGGAACCCAGAGAGTAAATGGCCTTAGGGTCGCGCTTCGCGTCTTCGAGCCCCTCCGAAATGGCTATCCCGAGAGAGCCCGGATGCTCGGAGTTCTTCTCACAGAGCTTCCGTCCGGTCTCGGTCTCGGTGCTGGGCGAGGCATAGACGTCGGCGCCGAAAAGCTGCATGAAGTTCTTCCTGGCCTTCTTCCACTTGTACACCGCCCGCACCCAGTACACCGTACACTGCAGACCCACAAGACTTGCGGCGTAAGACAGAGCCGTCCCCCACTGCCCCGCACCGGTCTCGGTCGCCAGTCTTTCGTAACCTGCCTCACGAGCATAGAAGGCCTGGGCGAGAGCCGTGTTAACTTTATGACTTCCGGTGGGGCTGTAAAACTCGCTCTTGTAATACATCCTGGCAGGCGTTCCTAGATGCTTCTCCAAGGAGAAAGCCCTGAACAGCGGTCTCGGCCGACCGGCCTGTGCGTAGAGAGCAAGGAGCTCCTCCGGGATGTCTATCCATCTCTCGGTGGACATCTCCTGCTTCAGACATTCGCCCAGCAACATCTGCGGAAGAGCACTGAGCCTGGACTCGCCCTCGTCCGGGTCCATCGGCGGCGGCAGGGGGTCGGGAAGGTCGGCGAGAATGTTGTACCACCTGGTCGGCATTTCGGCAAGAGGCAGGGCGTACTGTCTCGCCAGAACATGCTTGCCGACTTTTTTCCCGGGCTCTAGTGGGGACACCGGGTTTGCTGTATGCGGTGCCTTTGCTTCGCCGGCGGTTGCCGGGCTCTCTGTTCTCTTCTTCATTTGAGTTTCTTCTCTCCTTCTCGTTGTGCCCTGGTCTGCTGCGCCGTCCCGACCAGGAATCCGTGCCTACGGGTGGCCGCTCTCAGCTTCGGGCCGCACTGCCACGCTCCGGTTCTACCACACGGCATCACCGTGGTCAACGTTCAATGCAATCCTCTCTTGTCGCTTGCTCGGCTTAAGACCTCTCTCTCTTCGTCGGTCAGGCTGCCGATCCCTTCTCTGTTTATCTTGTCGAGAATCGCGTCAATTCGCTCCTTCTCGCGCACCTGCCTCTCCTCTTCCGATCTTATGAGCCTCAACTTCCGTTGCCTCGTGCTCCGCCTCCAGATCTTGCTCATCTGGTACGTCATCCTCTCCTTCTTCAGATAGACGTATCCGAAAAGCAACCCTCCCAGATGCGCGAATCTTGCCACTCCGTCAGCCCCGGGTGACGCCACGAAGACGAGCTCGAGCACGCCGAGGATCACCGCCACGTATTTCGCGCGTATCGGCAGGAAGAAGAAGAGGTACACCAGTCGATCCGGGAACGCCATGCCGTAGGCAAGAAGAAGCCCGAAGATGGCCCCCGACGCGCCGATCGTGGGAACGTAGGACGGATAGGTGAAAACGCAATTCGTGATTCCAGCCCCGATCCCCGTGACGAAGTAGTACTTGAGGAACCCGACCGATCCCCAGCGCGTCTCCAACTCACTTCCGAACATCCAGAGAATGAGCATGTTGAAGAGGATGTGAAGCATTCCTCCGTGCAGGAACATATATGTGACAAACTGCCACACCATTCCCTTCCCGACCGCGTAGGCCGGAACCAGGCCCAGGTAAGGAAGCCAGCGATTGAGAAACAACACTTGGAGGAGGAAAACCACCACGTTGGCAATAAGAAGCTTCTGCGTCACCGAAGCCGGGGCCTGGCCGAAAAAGGAGAGAGGACGTCTATCGTAGTACAACTCGCGACCGTGCCTTTCGTTGAAGTGGCGCTGCGGAACGTTCCGGGCGCCGTTTCGAGCCATCAGAACGTAGAAGTTTAGCGGATTTACACCTTCATCTCAATGCGTTTCTGGGGTGTCGCGTCTAGCCGAAGATGAGCCTGATTCCCGCGAGGAGCAAAGCGCCGGCGAGAAGGCGCACGATGAGGACTCCCTTCAGCCTGCGTGAGAGTGCCGCGCCGAGCTGCGCTCCGACAATCGCACCGATACCCGTGGAAATCCCGGCCGAATACACCGTGTGGCTGTACAAACCATGCATCACGGCGCCGGCGAACGCAGAGATCAGAAGAACGAAGAGAGAAGTGGCTGTGGCAATGTGAGGCGGGAAACAGAACACGTACACGAGAACCGGGACGTAGATTATGCCGCCCCCCACTCCGAACAGAGCGGAGATCGCTCCGGCAAAAACGCTCAGCGCGATTCCGGCCTTCATGTCAAACGTGTATTCGCAGACGTTGCCGGAAGCGTCCACCAGTCTTCTGAAAGTCCGGCCTCGCTCCGCGCGGCCGTCCCGGGACACGTTCTGCGTCCTTCTTCCGGGCCTGGCCATCAGAAGCGTCGACGCGCCGATCAGCAGGATTCCAAACGCGATGCGAAAGGGCTCCGGGCTGAACATCCTCGACAGTTGGACGCCCACGACGGAGCCCGGGATGCTTGCGAGGCCGAAGCGCCAGCCCGTCGCAATGTCAATCCTCTTTTGCCGGCGGTAGGAGATGTTGCCCGAAACCGCGTTTGCGAATACGACCACCAGAGAAGTGGCTACGGCCTGCTGAGGCGAGAACTTCGCAAGCATCACCCGCGCGGGAACGACTATGAACCCACCCCCCAGCCCGACTATCGTTCCGTAACAGCCCGCCAGAAGACCGAGGAGAACATACTGATAGAAGGGAAGTCCCACCATTTCGTGACACCCCGGTCTGTTGTTTGTGACGTGTCCCTATTCTTTGTTTTGTGACGTGTCCGCGTTCCTCGTAATGTCGCCCGGGAGGAGCGCGCTCGCGCTCCCCACAGCTTCCCGTCGAGGCCAACGCGCTCCTGCGCAGCACGCGGCCCAGCCGGGAGCCGGCATGTTTGCGTTCTTTGTGATGCACCCTTCCCGGGAGAACGCCGTCCGGCGTCCCAACTTACCACAAAAACCCTCTTGCACAAGACTTTTCCGTTGAATTATCGTTGCGGTGAATCGTTCTCGCGAAACAAGGAGG
>JAZDPI010000188.1:0-2397 GCA_043797775.1 Candidatus Eiseniibacteriota bacterium | reverse complement strand
GCAAAGGGATGAAGACTGAGAGCGAGCGCCTGGCGGGTCCGAAGGCACGCAGGCCGATCACGATGGAGCAGCGCGAGTGGTACGCGCGGGGCCTGGAGGCGGCGGCGAGGATGCAAGGAGATGGGCGATGAAAGAGACTCGGTGCCGCATCTGCGGGTGCGGCAAGAGCTGGCATCACGAATACGATCCAGTGGTGCTCCCCGATGGGTGCGTGTGCGATTCCTCGGAGTGGGATGGCGACGATCCGGTGACGCCCGTATGCTCGGAATACCGCGAGAGGCATCCGAGATACCAACGATGCCGAAACTGCGAGCATCTGAAGGGGTGCCACAAGGTGAAGCCATGACCGAGAAGCAGCTCCTCGCCCGGTGCCGTCGCATCATCAAATGCGACACGGCCCGAATAGCGTCAAGCGTCGGAGGAACAAAGTGGCTGATCATCGGCTTCAACCGCAACACACGGGACGACAAGAGGAGCCAATGCTTCAGGAATGACGAGCCCTACGATTACCCATACGTGGAAGAGTGCACCATCGCCAGCGGGCAGGCCGATGAGGAACTGCTGGCCTCGGTGCGGGAGTACCGGAGGTTGCAAGGGATGACGATGGAGGCTTACGTGTTGGAGCAAGCGGGGGTGAAGCGATGAGGACGCGACGATCACCGCGCAATCAGGAGCGACTGTGGCGCGAGCTGGGGAAGCAGGGGAAGCAGGGGAAGAAACCGACCCCCAAGCCTCCAACGGTACATCGCTGCTTCGATTGCGTGAGCTACGGTGGATCCTTGCGGGGCAGGAACGAATGCACCCTGATCGGGCGCATCGTGTACGGAACGACGGCGGACAGAGAATGCTTCAAGGGGTTGGTGAAGCGATGCCAAAGATGACGCTCGGTGAGCGAGCGGCCTACGCGCGAGGGCTGGCTGATGGCTTCGCGAAGGCAGCTCGAATCGTAGAAGCGACGAGAGCGCGCTGCGAATACGAAGCAGATCATGCTACGAAGACAAGCGATGCTACGTGGTGGGAGGGAGCATTCCGCAATCTTCTGCCGATCAGCGAAGTGCTCTACGCGAAGGCACGAAAGGTGAAGGCCAATGCGAAAGCAAAGTGACGACTACCGCAAGGGCTACGCGCTGGGCCTGGAGGCAGCGGTGAGAATAGCGGAGGAAAGGGCACGCAACTGGACGCACAGCAACGATTGCGTGCGCGTGCCTCCGATCATCGATGAGGACGTGGAGATTGCGCGACTGTGCCGCGCCAAGGCGAAGGAAGCGAGGGGACGATGAACTACGCGCAATTCAAAGAGCTGCTCCACGAAGTGCAGACGCAGAAGGAGTACCCGCCGCCGTCGGCGAGTGAGTATGGTGTGCCGATGTCATTGGCTCTATACGAGGGACTCAAGGCAGATCTCGCCCCCGCGTGGCACCCCGGCATGCCGATGCGCGGGCCGGTCGCGCTGGAGGATCTCGTGTGTCCCCACTGCGGGAGCACTGGCCTGGAGTGGGGCAGCGACTACTGGATTCATTGCGGCGGCTGCATCCGGGGATGGTGGGCATCTATCGACGACTACACGGCGGATTGCGCTGAGCTGGACGAGGGGAGCGGAGCGCCGAGCGTGGGGGATAGAGCAGCACGGTATACTAGAGAGGTGCTCTATGATGAGAAGGGATCGGCGGCTTTCCGGCAAGGCGCCGAGGAACTGACCGGGATACGGCTGCTGCACGCCCTCGGAGCGCGGCCCTACTGAGCCTCGATGAGATCCGCCACCAGCCAGCGCTGCCAAGTGTGTGCGTGAGTTCTTCGGGAGGAAAGGAAGCAACCATGTTCGTGAAACTGATTGATCAAGCAGAAGGATTAGAGCGCTACGTTTCCGTTTACGCCATCCAGGAGATCACCGATCATCCCATGGACGTTACTCAGCCAGATGGACCCTGGACGGCTGTGATGTGGGCGGATCGCTACCATCGCGTACGTGGCACGGCGGTGAAACTAAGAGAGGAAGTGGAAGCCATGTGCAGGAGCGGACACCATGCAACCTAGTCATCCGTGGCCCGTTCCTGGGTCGATCAACGAATCGGCTTCTCCGTGGGGCGTTCGCCAGTTTCTCTGCGATGCTTGTCGAGAGCCAGGTTATCTGCTCGATCCAGGAGCGGCCGAGATAGGCTCGATGTTCTGGAGCGACGACCCTTTGATAGTAGCGTGCCGTCGCCACAGGAAGATCGTAATGGCGGGACGGCGCAACAAAGCAACGCTTCTGGCACGGCTGCGGCTAGCTATCGTGGCGTGGTGGAACGGAAGATGACACCCTACAATCCTCTTCGAGACATGGCGACGCACTTGGCGATTAACGCTGCGATGACTCCACTTCGCAGAAGAACGGAACCTCACCGAGTTTCTTTGCCT
>JAZDPI010000180.1:0-3080 GCA_043797775.1 Candidatus Eiseniibacteriota bacterium | reverse complement strand
CTGGCGGCGGAGAATACACGAAGCCCGGCCGGTAGCGAGCTACCGCCGGGCTTCTTTCTGAACCAAACTCTGCAGAGCGTAACCGGGCTTACGCCGTCGTCAGCTATCCCGCCTGCTGTTCGGCTGCCTTTTTCAGCTTCTCGTTTGCGAAGATCGCGACTTCGACTCGACGGTTCTGCTGGCGGCCGTCAATCGTCTCGTTGTCGGCGATAGGCTGGGCCTCACCATATCCCATTATCGAGAATCTGGCGGGATTGACACCCTGGGCCGTCAGCTGATTCGCTACCGACTGAGCTCTCAGACGAGAGAGCTCAAGATTGTATTCGTCGGAGCCTGTTGCATCGGTGTGCCCTTCCAGCAGAATGTTGGTGTCGGGATACTTGCTCAAGATGGCCGCCATCTTGTTGAGCTGCTCAACGCTCGCAGGCCTGAGCGTTGCCTTGTTGACGTCAAAGAGGATGCCCGAGTCAAACGTGATCTTTATCCCCTCGCCGACACGTTCGATCTTGGCACCGGCCAGGTCCTCTTCAAGTGCCTCGGCCTGTTCATCCATGTACTTGCCTATGAAAGCCCCCGTAGTACCGCCGACCGCTGCACCAAGAATGGCGCCGACCGCGGTATTGCCGGCCTTCTTACCGATCAGTCCACCGACAACCGCACCGACCCCGGCACCCGTGACGGCCCCCTTCTGCTGACGGGTCCAGGTCGAGCAGCTCAGGCAACCCAGAGCCAACGAGCAGATCAGCATCAGAACTACGATCTTCTTCATGTGAACCCCTCCTTTGTTCTGTGCACCACGAACATCACCTAGGGCGAACGAATACTAGGCGATTAGCTGTGTTTTGGCAAATGGTTTCTTGTATCAACCAACACGACCACCGTGTCAGCAGCAGGGTCTAATAGCTCCAGATTCGACTTCATGCGACCGAGCCGGCTGCGTTAACCCGCGATAGACTCCGCGGCCTCACACTTGTCAACTGTGTGCGGCCCCTATGTGCAGGGGCCGACCAGGGGCTCGCCGGCGGCAGGCCTTGCGGCCCTTCGGCCCGCTCTTACGGCGTCAATCGAATGAATCAGGAGCGAAATCCAGATGATGATGAAACCCGTTATGCGTCCCCTGGTCAGCTCCTCACCGTAGGCGAACACGCCAAGCAGGAATTGACCGGTGGGAGCGATGTATTGAAGAAGACCGACGCTTATCAACGTTATTCTGCGCGCCGAAGAAGCGAAGAGAAGAAGAGGAGTTGCAGTCGTCGTTCCCCCGAGAGCAAGAAGCAGATCGAGCTTCAGGCTCCCATGACCGAGCGTGCCGGTCCCGCTGAGGCCGAGGAAGAGAAGGCAGGAGACGGCAGGAACGAAGAGAATGGCTGTCTCGAGCGACAGGCCCTCGAGCGAGCCAAGAGCCGCCGTCTTACGCAGGAAGCCGTACGTGCCGAACGTGACCGCGAGCGTAAGCCCTATCCACGGAAAGGTGCCGTAACCCAGAGTCAGGTAGAGCACACCCCCCGTCGCTATGCCGATTGCCACCCACTGCCAGCGGCGTGGACGCTCACGCAGAAGAAAAACACCCAGAACGACGTTCACAAGGGGGTTAATGAAATAGCCCAGGCTCGCCTCGACCACACGGCCGCTGTTGACGGACCAGATGAAGAGGAACCAGTTGAGAGAAAGAAGAGAGGCCGTGACGAAAAATGTGAGGACTGTTTTCGGCTTTCGCAGCTTGGGGAGAAAGACGGCCCAGCGCCTTCTCACCGAAAGAAGCACCAGAACGAAAAGAAAGGACCACACGATGCGGTGGCAGAGTATCTCGTGCGCCGGAACGACCTTGACGGCCTTCCAGTAGATCGGGAACAGGCCCCAGAGGCCGTAGGCCGCGATGCCGTATAGGACGCCCTTCTTGGCTTCAGAATATTGAGAAGATCTCACTCGTGCGCCCGCCCTGCTTTGCCCCCCGCATCCCCCGCGCCACCCGCAGGTTTCACGTCCCGCGCACAACGGAAACCAACGCAGTGAAACTCCTTCATGCCCCAGAACTCGGGCAAAGGCCTGTTCGTCGCCTGACAGAACTCAAAGTACTGGGCGTTGGTTACCTCGTGCCTGTCGATGTAGAAAGAATCCACCTGCACCTTGTGAGCAGGGCTGTAGTCCCCAGTGCCGTCTTTTCCCATCTCGAATTCACCTGCCGGAATCAACACCATATCCGCGTGCCCAGTTGCTGAGCCGGCCGCGGCCCGATTCGCGGCCTCCTCCGCGGATTTGGAACCCGGCAGCAGGAGGCACACGAAGAGCAGTATCACCAACAGCAGACTGGCATGGCTCGGTTTAATTGTAGTTTTCTTCATGTGAGAGCAGTCCCCACTCGCGTTCGGCTACTTCGCCAGTTTCGCTGCTATGGTCGCCACGTGCTTTCCCTGAAAGCGCGCGGCCGCCAGCTCATTCTCGCTGGGCATGCGCTCACCACGGCCTCCGCCATGCGGTGAACATGACCGTACATCGAATAGTAAAGGACTAGAACCTTCATTTTGCCCCCTCCTTCATCTGCCTCCTCCTTCATCTTGCCTCCTCCTTCGCGCCACAGCGCATCGCCGCTGTGCCCGGTGACGTCACCGGTGCCTCGATCACCCGCCGAATGCCGACCGCGCCGCAACCCGGACGAACCGGTCAGCGTTGGCATCATATCTTCCCAACGGCCGAGAGGTATATCGCGAATTCGTTCTGCCCGTCAACTCGCAGAAGCCTGTCAACCAGCTCCTGGCTGTAGGCCGCGATTGCGCACGTCCCGCAGCCGATGGCGGCGCACGCAAGATAGAGATTTTGGCACACGTGGCCGGCGTCGATAGCGATGACTTTGTGAGCCGCGATGTCGTACCGCCATTCCATCCGATAGGGAATAGTGGTCCAGATGAAAGTCACGGGAGCCTGTCCGGTGAAGCCCTGATTGAAAGTGGCTTCGACTATCTTCTCGGGCAGGCCCTCTTCGGCAAACTCGAAAAGAAGCTCATGCTCCAGGGGAAGATAGCGATAGATTCCGGGCTTGATGCCCTTCGCGTTCAGCACGCAAAGATACGTCTCTAAGGCGT
>JAZDPI010000167.1:0-10066 GCA_043797775.1 Candidatus Eiseniibacteriota bacterium | reverse complement strand
GTTCTTTATCTTCTTTATCGCGCCCAGAATGGCCTCGGGCGACTTCCTCGCCTGACGCGCGACGCGAGTGGCTTCCTTCTTGCCCCTCCGTATCCTCCTGCCGAAGGTGCTCAGTCCCTCGGGGGCCAGGCCCACCTCGTTCAGAGTCTGTGCGATCTCCTCCTCTGCCTCTCTGACTCTGTCCGCAAGACCCTTGAGTCTCATCGCAAATCTCTCGACGAGCCTGGGACTGAACGTGAGCTTGTTCAGCTCCGCCAGCATCTTCTCCTTCAGCTTGTCGGCGTTGCTCTTTGTCTTGAGGCGGGTCTTCTCGCTCAGCTTTTTCGAGAGCTTGTTCCTGAGCTTCTCCAGGCTCGCGTGGTACCGAACAACCTTTCCGACCACGCCAAGAACCTTCTCTATTTCCCTCTTTGCCGAGAAATCGGGGCTCCAGCTCCCGACGTCCACCTGTATCACATCTTCAACCTTTATCTTGTTGGCCGTCAGCTTCTTGGCCATGGAGGCGAGCTCATTCACGGAGGTGGCGGTCTGGAACATGGCGTCGACGACCATGGCTTCGCCCCTCTCGATTCTCTTCGCAATCTCGACCTCTCCCTCGCGGTCGAGAAGAGGCACCTTCCCCATCTCCCGCAGATACATCCTCACCGGATCGTCGTAGCGCACGGGCTGTGCAGCCAGGAGGCGGCTCTCGGCCTTCCTCTCCTCCTGCCTCTTCGCCTTCTTGAGCTTCTCCTGAGCCTCCTCTACCGTGTCAAAGACGTCGATCCTCATGGAGGTAAGCGCGATATAGATCTCGTCCATTTCGTCAGGAGACGCGTCCTCATCAAGCAAGGACTCAATCTGCTCGTGAGTCACAAAACCCTGCTTCACGGCCAGGGTTTTGACCTCCTCGAGATTCTGCGTCCTCTTCTTCGTCATCGAATCATTTCCCTCCTGCCAGAACGATTCTCCCCAAGGCGCTCAGCGTACTCCGTTCAACGAGCATCTCTCCGAAGCCAGCGACTGCAGTTTCGCGATCAAAGCTCCAACGTCCCCGTCCTCTCCGGTCGATTCCTTCCGTCTGATTTCCTCCTCCAACGTCCTGATGGACTCCGTCAGCCATCTGAGCCTGAGCTTTCGCACGTACTCTTGAAAAACCCGCGAGGGGTCGTCGTAGTCAAAACTCTCCTCGACCATTACCGACGCAAGCAGGTTCCTCACTTCCACGTTCTCCACGCCGTCCAGAAGCCTCACCGGGTCAAGCCTGGCACCCCCACCCTGTCCCGTGAGTACCCCCAACGCCTGCCGCGACAGCGGCGACGCAAAGTACTCGTCCCTCAAAGACGTGACGGCGGTCTTCAGGAGAGCCTCGTGGTCGATTATGAGTCTCAGGAGCTCCTTCTCGATTCTGTCGACCGCACCGCTCCCGGAATCCACAACGCCACCCGTCCCAGGACCTTTCTTCCTCACCTGTGACACTTCATGGGCGATCGTGTTCTCGTCGAATCTCAGAGCCTCCGACGCCTCCTGAATCTGCAGGCGCCGGAATATGGCGTCGTCGATCAAAGCAAAGACCCGGACGAGCCCGCGTATCTTTCCTTCGCGGGAGGCGCTCTGCGGACTTGTCCTGACCAAGAACTCCGTCACGCTCCACGCCGTGGCGATTGCGTCTGCAAGCGCGGCTGGTCCTCTCTCGCGCACGAAGCTGTCCGGGTCATGGCCCGCAGGCAGACACACCAGCCTCACCTTGAGACCGCCGGACAGGAAGATCTCCAGTGCCCTTCTCGCTGCGCGTACCCCCGCGTCGTCGGCGTCGTATATCAGCGTGGCGTCGGTCGTGTAGCGTCTCAGAACCTTCGCCTGCTCGTTCGTGAACGCGGTGCCGCAGCTCGCTATCACATTCTCGAAATCCCTCGAGTAAAGAGACAGCAGATCCGTGTAGCCCTCCACGACTATCGCTGATTCCTTCGCCCTCACGGCCCTCTTGCTGAAATAGAGGCCGTAGAGAACCGAGCCCTTTTGAAACAGAGGGGAATCCGAGGAGTTGAGGTACTTCGGCTCCGAATCGTCCAGCGCCCTGGCGCCGAATCCGATTGCCTTCCCGCCAGGGCTGTGAAGGGGAAACATGAGCCGGTCGCGAAAACGGTCGTACGCGCCTTGCCCGCCTTCGCGCTGAACCAGAAGCCCCGCCTGAAGGAGGACGCTCTCACCGAAGTATCGCCTTCCCGCGCTCAACAGACTGTCCCAGCCCGCGGGAGAGTAACCGAGCATGAATTCCTCCTGAATCTTCGGACCCAATTCTCTCCGCGATAGATAGTCCCGTGCCTTCCTTCCTTCGGGCGCCGCGAGCCGTTTTCTGTAGAAACTCACGGCAAACTCCATTGCAGAAAGAAGACTCGCATTCAGGCTGTCAGTCTCGGTCCGAGGACGCGGGATCTCGATTCCCTTACGCCTGGCGAGTGACCGGACGGCCTCCGCAAAGGACAAATTTTCCACCTGCATCACAAACGAGAACACGTTCCCACCCGCTCCGCACCCGAAACAGTGATACACCTGCTTGGCCGGATTCACCATGAAGGACGGAGTCCGCTCCGAGTGGAAGGGGCAGAGTCCCTTGAAGTTCTGTCCCGATTTCTTGAGGGTGACGTGTTCGCCGATTACCTCGACGACGTCACAAGCCTCTCGCACCTTCTCAAGTATCTCCTGAGAGAATCTCATCTGCCGTGTCCCTCAGAAAGAACCGACTGACCGCGCTGCGGCGCCTGCCCCCATGTGCTCCGATCCGCCGGCAAACCTGTAATTTCTCGCCTCCTGCGACGTCGACTACGTCGTCAGCTCTACTACGGTTACACCCACCCCGCCTTCGTTCATGCCGCCCAGCCTGAAACTTCTCACGAAAGGATATCCGGAGAGCGCCTCCTGCACCTTCTCCCTGAGGATACCCTTTCCCTTTCCGTGGATTATCACCACCTGTGAGAGCCCCCTGAGGAGAGCCGAATCCAGGTACTTGTCCAGAGACTCGAGCGCTTCGTCCGCCGAAGAACCTCGCAAATCGAGCGAAGAAGAGAGGCTCTCCTCACCGGTCGTGGATACGTAAGAGATCCGGGCACTCTGCTCTTCCTGGGGCGCCTGCCCCAGACGGGAGATGTGAGTCTCTATTGTGATGCCCTTTCGCTCCACCTTGACCCGTCCCTCGCTGTCGGGGCCGGTCACGACGGTGGCCGCAGAACCGATGTCGAACGACCACACTCTGATACCGGGCGAGACAGAGACCGGTTCCACCGAGGGCGTTCGCTGCGGCTCCGCCTCCGCTTGGGCCAGCTTCGAGTCCGCCTCCTCTATCATCACTCTGAGGGCGTCGGTGTCCCTCGATTTCTTCTCCTTGCTCTTGAGCTCTTCTTTGACGGTCTGCACCAGCACTCTCGCCTCCGCGACGATCTGTCGCGCTTCTCTCACGGCAGAAGCTTTCAGGGCCTTCTTCTCCCGTTCCAGACCGGAGATCTTCTCTCCGAATTCGCTCATGAGCTCTCCGAGCCTGCGCTTGCCGTGTTCCACCGCCTCCTTGTCCTTCAGAACGTCCCTTCGAAGGGTCTCGAGCTCCGAAAGCAGGCGACCTATCTCCTGTTCCTCATCGCCGAGCGAAGCCCGTGCCCTGTCAATAACGGTTCTCGCGACCCCCATGCGGAGTGCCGTTTCGAGCGCGCGGCTCTGCCCCGGCAGGCCTACTTCCAGTCTGTACAGGGGTTGTCCCGTCTCGGGATCGAAGGCCATCGAGGCGTTGAGCATGCCCTCTCTGGACGCGACGAAGCTCTTGAGAGAACCCAGGTGCGTCGTCGCTATCGAAAGGGCACACCTCTTCTCCAGCTCTTCCAGCACGGACTTCGCCAGGGCCGCGCCCTCCAGGGGGTCCGTCCCGGCGCCGAGCTCGTCGATCAGCACCAGCGACGACGCATCAGACTGCGCCAGCGCCGTGGCCACCTGCCTCATGTGCGAGGCGAACGTGCTCAGCTGCTCCTCTATCGACTGCTCGTCTCCGATGTCACAAAATATATGACGAAACACCGGCAGCTCGGTCCCTTCGCTCGCGGTGACGTGAAGACCGCAGCGCATCATTATTGCCAGCAGTCCCACCGTCTTGAGCGCGACGGTCTTTCCTCCCATGTTGGGGCCGCTCACGAGGAGCACTCTGAAGTTCCTGCCCATCTCGAGATCGAGCGGCTCGACCGCGAAGTCCTTCTGCTTCCCTTGAAGCACAAGAAGGGGGTGCCTTGCGGAGCGGAGCCTAAGAGTTCCGTCGTCCGTCACGAAGGGACGGACGGCACCCAGCTCGCCTGCCATCCTGGCTCTGGCAAAAACCAGGTCCAACTTGCTCAGAGAGCCAAAGGCCCGCTGGATTTGCCCGGCGATCGCTCTCACGCTTGCCGAGAGCTCCCGAAGTATGCGGAGGGACTCCTCCTTCTCATCTCCGTTGAGGCGACTCAGGGCGTTGTTGACCTCGACACACTGAAACGGCTCGAAATAGATGCCTGCCCCGCTCGAAGATTGGTCGTGCACGATCCCTTTGACGCTGCGCCTGGAGTGAGAGTGTATGAGAACCATGTACCTCTCATTTCTCAGCGTGACGAACGAATCGGGTGGGGAACCCAGGGCCTCAAGGAAGCTCGTTAGTTGGTTGCGGGCCTTCTCCCTCTCCTTCTCGATTTCCCTGCGTATCCGCCTGAGAGCAGGGCTTGCAGAGTCCAGCAGCCCGCCGGACGGCTCCATGGACTCCAGAATCTTCCTGCGGAGCTGGTCGTCAAGAGTGTAGGCTGCCACGCAGTCCCACGACAAGCTGGAGACAGCCCTCCTTGCACTGAAGAACTTCTGGGCGCGCAAGCCAACGTCGAGCAAGAGCCCGATTTGGAAAAGCTCTATTCCCTCGAGCACCGAACCCTCGACTCTGATTCGCTCCAAAAGGGGCCTCACGTCGGGAAACGAGAGAGACGGAACGCCGGATCCAGTGAAAAGCACCTCCCTTGCCTCTGCAGTCCAGGCAAGTTCGGTTTCCACAATTGACGGTTCCGTGGCGGGTGCCAGGGCCTGTGCCGCCTCTCGTCCGGAAGCGGACTCAGCCTTGGATGCCAACAGAGCGGCGATCTTGGGCACTTCCAAGACTTCCAGGGAATGCTGTTCAGCTAGGTAAAGATTCTCTTGCAACGTGGTGCCACGCAGAAAACGGCTCTCCGGCAGGATGGTGACAACCGCCTACTGAAAGGAACACCCCTGCAGGGAATGCAAAACCTGCTCTTGCCATGCGCGTGGGGAAATGGCAAATTGTCAGCGACAGACTTGTGCGATCAGATGGGCGGAAGCTCCCGCTTGTTCCCCTCAAAGTTCCTGACGTCTGGAGCTTTCTTTCCTCTTTGCAGCGCTAAGTTTTCTTTTGCGCCTCTCACTCGGCTTCTCGAAATGCTGGTGCTTTCTGAGATCGGCCAGAACTCCAGCCTTCTCGCACTTCTTCTTGAAGCGACGCAGCGCACTTTCAAAGGATTCGTTATCCCTCACCCGAATCCCCGGCATGCTGTAGATCCCCTCCTCCATCGGGAAAACTGTAGGCCTCGACTTGAGCAAAAAAAAAGACCGGTCGGGTTTCAAACATACTATAACATGCAATTCAACCACTGTCAATCCCACCCGACACTTTTTTTTGCGATTCCTGTAATCCTCAAATCTCTCTGTGGTTTCTGCTCTCACCTCGCCTTATGTATGAAATGGCCCCGCTAACTGATTCGCTTGCAACGTGTTCGCCGATATTTCCTAGTCTTCGCCAGGCTTCGGCCCCTCAGTCAGGCACATCAGCCTGTCCAGAAGACACATCGCTGCGGTCTCTGTCCTGAGCCTTCTCGGCCCCAGGGAGACAGGAACGGCCCCGAATCTCAGAAGAAGCTCAATCTCCTCCGGGCAAAACCCTCCCTCCGGTCCGACGCACCCGGCGATCCGCGGCCCCTCCAGCTCGGAGGCCCTGACGGCATGCATCGGCTTGCCCGAAGGATCGGCAAGAAAGACCTTCGAGTCTCTCCCTGCCCTTTCGAGAAACTCTTGGAGAGAGGACGGCCTTTGGACCTCGGCAAGAAACGCACCCGAAGACTGCGTCAGGGCCGACACAGCCAGGCGCTGCCATCGCGCCACTCTCTGCTCGGAAACTCCTTTCGCAGACAGGGAGCGTCTGGTCCGAAGAGGGGCAATCACCCGGGCGCCCAGCTCGCAGCATTTCTCAACAGCCGTGTCCATTCTGCTCGTACGTATCAGCGCCAGGCCCAACCAGATCTCGGGCTTGGGACACTCCACGCGCTCCCTATGGGTGATGCGAGCGGTCACTCTTCCGGGGTCGGCCTCTGCGATCTCGGCCTTGTATCTTCCACCACGGCCGTCCACTACCGCCAGCAAATCACCGGGCCTTCGGCGCAAGACAACCGATATGTGCCTCGCCTCCGTCCCGCTGATCTCGATCTCCTCCTCCCCGATCCCCTCCGGGGCGACGAAGAAACTCTCTTCAAACCGGCCGGTTCTTGTCATGCGCGTCCCCCCCGTAGAGTGTCTCCGGGCGCTCAGGGGCCTGAGTCCCTGCCGACGTCAAGCCCGTTACGGACCTCAGCTCTCCTCGCTCCCGAGCGCCTCCTTCAACCTCCCTATGAAACCTCTTCGCTTCGTGCGTCTCGTGCTTTCCAGCTCGGCCAGTTCCGCAAAAAGCTCCTTCTCTCTCTGAGACAGGTTGGTCGGGGTCGCCACCTGCAGACGCACCAGCTCGTGGCCCAGACGTTCGGTACGCAAGCCCCTTATTCCTTTCCCGTGCATCTTCACTATCGAGCCGGACTGAGAACCCGCAGGTATTTGCACCCGTTCCTTCCCCCGCAGTCCCGGAACCTCGAGCTCACAACCCAGAACGGCCTCGCTGAACGAGATTTCCGCCTCACAAATAACGTTCTCCCCGTCCCGTACCAGAGACTCGTGACGCTTCTCCTCAATCAGAACCACGAGATCCCCCGGGGGGGCCCCGTGCGGACCGGCACTGCCGAATCCCCTCTTCGGAAGGTAGTTACCCGTCGACACGCCGGCGGGTATCTCGATCTCGATGACCTCCTGAGCCCTCCGCCTCCCCTCGCCGCCGCACTCCGGACAGGGCCTCTGAATCACAGATCCCCTTCCCCTGCACGTCGGGCACGTTATTATGTTCACAAACTGCCCCAGGAAGGAGCGCTGAACCTGTCTCATCTGGCCGGCTCCACCGCAGCTCGAGCACGTGGCGGTTCCCGTACCCGCTCTGGCACCGCTGCCCCCGCATTCCGTGCAGGCAACCAACCTGTCCAGCTTGATCTTCTTCTTAACGCCGTCTGCAATCTCCTCCAGCGAAAGCTTCACCCTGATGCGGATGTCGCTGCCCCGAGTCTCCATCATTCTGCCCGCAGACGCGCCGAAGAGATCCCCGAGGCCGAAGTCACCAAAATCGCGCATGAAGGCTCTCAGGGCGTCGGCAAGATCAAAGCCGCCGAAATCAAAGTCGAATCCCCCCGAGCGCGCCACACCCGCGTGGCCGTACCTGTCGTAGAGAGCCCTTTTCTCTGTGTCCTTCAGTACCTCGTAAGCCTCGGCAACCTCCTTGAATTTCTCCTCGCAGGACGCGTCCCCCGCGTTTCGGTCAGGGTGATACCTGAGGGCGAGCGAACGATAGGCCTTCTTGAGCTCGTCTTGGGAGGCCTCCCGGGCCACTCCAAGGATCGCGTAGTAGTCTTGCTTCTTCGTCATACGTTGGGTAAACAGCCTCTCTCGGCAGCCTGCAGGCAAATCGGCCACGGGCATCAGCGCTCTCAGCGAATGATGTGGAAGAGCCTCTCGAATCTGGGAAAATGTCTCTCGCTGTTCCAGGACCAATACAGAATCATCGCCTTCCCTTTCACCAGATCCAGGTCCAGAGGCCCCCAGAATCTGCTGTCATGACTGTTGTCCCTGTTGTCGCCCATCACAAAAATGTATCCTTCCGGAATGTAGACCGCCGGCATGTTGTCCCGCGGAGAGAGCTCGGCCGGATACGCGGTCGCGTCCGTGTGGATGGCGTAGGGCTCCTCCACTTTGACTCCGTCAACGTACACGATCTTGTCCTTGAGCCCCACCGTCTGTCCTCCCACGGCGACGCAGCGCTTGATGAAGTCTCTCTTGGGGTCGCCGGGATACCTGAAGACAACGATGTCGCCGGGCTGAGGCGGCCGGATGCCCGGCAGCCTGAAGTCGGTGAAAGGGACCTTCGCCCCATACACGAACTTGTTCACGAACAGAAAATCCCCGACCAGCAGGGTGTCCATCATCGACCCCGTGGGTATGCGGAACGCTTGTACGACAAACGCCCTTACGACGAGAGTGAGCACGACGGCGATCAAGATGGCCTCGGCGTACTCTCTCAGAGTGGATTTTCTCCTGGGTCTTGCGTGCATGGTAGAGCCTCCCGAACTGTTCCTTTCCGATCCAACAACCATCATCTGTCTCCCACTTTCAATACGGCCAGGAATGCCTCGTGAGGCACCGTCACGTGCCCGAGCTGCTTCATCTTTCTCTTCCCGGCCTTCTGCTTTTCCAAAAGCTTCCTCTTCCTGGTGATGTCTCCGCCATAGCACTTGCCCGTCACGTGCTTCCGCAACGCACCCACCGTCTCGCGGGCAATTACCTTGTTACCGACCGCGGCCTGAATCGCCACCTGGAACAGTTGCCTCGGGATAAGCTCCTTGAGCCTCGCCACCATGTCCCTGCCCCACGCGTAGGCCTTGTCCTGATGTACTATCGTGGAGAAAGCATCCACGGGTTCACCGTTTAGCAGAACGTCCATCTTGACGAGCCTGGCCTCCTTGTACCCGCAGAATTCGTAGTCAAACGACGCGTAGCCTCTCGATATGGATTTTAACCTATCATGGAAGTCCAATACAATTTCAGAAAGAGGAAACTCAACATCCATCTGCAGGGTCGTTTCGCTGAGATAGTGCATCCCACAATGCATACCCCTTTTCTCCGCACATAGTTTCAACACGTTTCCGAGGAATTCCCCGGGCGTGAGTATCTCCACCAGCACGTACGGCTCCTCAATCGACACTATCGTCCCGACTGCCGGCATCTTACTCGGGTTCTCTACGTACAAGGACTCGCCGTTCTTGCAACTCACTCTTATCTTCACGTTCGGCGCGGTCGCAATGATCGACGCACTGTATTCCCGCTCCAGCCGCTCCTTCACGATCTCCATGTGGAGAAGCCCCAGGAATCCGCACCTGAAGCCCAGGCCCAGGGCCGTCGACCGTTCCGGCTCGTAGACGAGAGAGGCGTCGTTGAGCTGGAGTTTTCCCAACGAATCCTTGAGAAGCTCGAACTCTTCGCTCTCCACCGGATGGATTCCGCAGAAGACCATCGGCTTCACCAGCCTGTAGCCCGACAGCGGCCTCACCCCCGCGGCACCCGCTTCAGCCACCGTGTCTCCGACCTTCGCGTCCTTCACCTTCTTTATCCCGGCCATCATGTACCCGACATCACCGGCCCTGAGCACCTCACGCTTTGCCATCGAAGGCCTGAAGACCCCCAGTTCCGTGACCTCGAAGCTCTTCCCGGTCGAGAGAAAGCACACGGACATGCCCGCCCGCAGGTGACCCTGCACGATTCTCAAGTAAGTCACCACTCCCTTGAACTGGTCGAACTCCGAGTCAAACACGAGTGCCTCCAGAGGGCTCTTCTCCGAGCCTGACGGAGGCGGAATCTCCCGGACCACCCTGTCCAGAAGCTCCTTCACCCCCTCGCCGGTCTTCGCACTGCAGAGGCTCATGTCGATGTCACGTCCAAGGAGAGAACACAGCTCCTTCCGCGCAACGTCCACCCGCGCAGAGCCAAGGTCGATCTTGTTGATGACAGGAACCACCTTCAGCCCGACCTCCATCGCCATGTTCAAATTGCTCACCGTCTGGGCCTGAACGCCCTGCGCCGCATCCACGAGCAGCAGTGCCCCTTCGCATGCGGCCAGGCTGCGCGAGACCTCGTACGAGAAATCCACGTGCCCCGGCGTGTCGATGAGATTGAGAAC
>JAZDPI010000131.1:0-5135 GCA_043797775.1 Candidatus Eiseniibacteriota bacterium | reverse complement strand
TTCACATCGGGCACCACGGGGGCGGCCAAGGGCGTCGTGCTCTCCCATGGAAACATCTCGTTCGACGTGAGAGCCGTTCTGGAGGCGATCCCTCTGAATGAGAACGACAGGTTGCTTTCGGTGCTGCCTCTCCATCACACTTTCGAAAGTACCGCCGGTCTTCTGGCGCCTCTGAGCCGTGGAGCGTCCGTAACGTATGCGAGAAGCCTGCGCTCGAAGGAGATTCTGGCGGACCTCCTGGCGTGCAAGGCCACGGTCCTGCTCTCGGTCCCGCTGATGTACGAGAAGATGGCCATCGGTATCAAGCGCGCCGTGGCCAGGGCTCCTCTGCGCACACGGCTTCCTGGAGGATCGCTCATCTGGCTGAGCGCGTTTCTGAAAAGGAGGCTGGGCGTCGGAGCAGGCCGACTTCTTCTGAGGGCGCTAAGAGCCAAGAGCGGACTTGGCTCTCTGAGATTTGCAGTTTCAGGTGCCGCGCCTCTCTCCCGCGACGTGCAGGAGTTTTTCGGGGTTCTCGGCGTTTCGGTGTTGGAGGGCTACGGGCTCACCGAGGCCTCTCCGGTCGTGTCCGTGAATCGGCCCGGACGGTTGAGGCCCGGCTCAGTAGGCCCTCCCTTGCCGGGCGTCGAGCTGAGAATCGCTGAGCCTGACCTCCAGGGTGTCGGCCAGGTCCTGGTCAGAGGCCGGAATGTCATGAAGGGATACCTGGATTCACCGGAGGTGACGGCCCAGACCCTCGTTGACGGCTGGCTTCACACCGGTGACCTCGGGAGAGTTGACGCAAAGGGCTGCCTCTACATCTGCGGCCGTTCCAAGAACGTAATCGTGACGCGGGCAGGCAAGAAGGTATTCCCCGAGGAAGTGGAGGCCGTGCTTGTCGCGAGCCCGTTCATCTCGGAAGTGATGGTGACGGGAGAGAAGGGCGCAATCCAGGGAAGAGAGGAAGTCCACGCCGCCATATATCCTGACTTCGAACAGCTTCAAGTCTACGGCGCGGAGAACGCGATAGCGCTCAGCGAAGAACTGATCAAAGACATCATGAGACGCGAAGTACGAAGACTCTGCTCCCGTCTCCCTGATTACAAAAAGGTCAGGAGCTTCAGCGTCAGGAACGAGGAGTTCCCCAAGACTTCGACCAAGAAGATAAAGAGACACGCACTGACCGGCACCCCCGAATCGCCTGGAACGAACCCGGCGGGCCGGCACACCTTCTCGGAAGAGAAGTCGGGTGAACTGAATGGGTGAGTTCTTCGCGCTCCTGACCGCACTCATGTGGGCTTCAGCGGTCATCTATCTCAAACGTTCGGGTGAGACCGTCCCTCCGTTCGCCCTCAACGTCTTCAGAGTCGTCCTGT
This sequence comes from Candidatus Eiseniibacteriota bacterium, assembly GCA_043797775.1. GTDB lineage: Bacteria > Eisenbacteria > RBG-16-71-46 > JAFGJU01 > JAFGJU01 > JAZDPI01. Next base: position 3,780 of record JAZDPI010000131.1, on the reverse strand, counting down.
CAACCCCGGTTCTTCTCCTGACGATGACCCTGGCGGGGCAGAGGCTGTTCTGTGACGCTCCCGTTCGGGACTATCTCATACTTCTCGCGAGCGGCGTCATCGGTATTGCTGTCTCCGACACCTTTTTTCTCATGGCTCTCAATCGGGTCGGCGCCGGCATCATGGCCATCGTCGACTGCCTCTATTCGCCGCTGGTTGTGCTGTTCGCCTTTCTCCTTCTCGGTGAAGAGCTGGGTCCGTGGCAGTCCGGCGGAATGGTGCTTGTCATAGCAGGTGTTCTCATCGCTGCCCGCCACGAACCTCCCAGGGGAAGGACTACGAGAGACATTCTCATAGGGAGTTTCTACGGTCTCCTATCCATGGCGACAGTGGCCCTGGGAATCGTTATCGCCAAACCCGTGCTCAACAATTCCCCCGTTCTTTGGGCAACGACCGTTCGACAGATAGGTGCGGTGGTTGTGCTGGTGGTGGCGGCGCTGGCCATGCCGAGCCGCCGTACCGTGTTCTCCTTGTTTCGGCCGTCGCGACATTGGAAGTATTCGGTTCCGGGCACGTTCCTCGGTTCCTACTTCGCTCTCATATTCTGGATCGCAGGAATGAAGTACGCCTCGGCAGGTCCGGTCGCGATTCTCAATCAGACGAGCTCGATCTACATCCTCATTCTGGCCTCGATCTTCCTAAGGGAACCGTTCACCCTCCGCAAAGTGATCGCTTCGGCTCTGGCAATAGCGGGGATCGTCATGGTCACGCTGGGATAGCGCCCCGAATCGCGCGGGAGAGGACCGGTTGGAGTAGCGCGACACGTGCGTGCGAGATCGGGCGAAACAACCCGTGGGAACCGCGCGAAACGACCGTTCGAAATCGCGGGAGACGACCGGGATGAATGGCGGGAGGCGGCCCCCCCTCGTCCCTACGTTGTCACCCGGTCTTTCGTGCCACGACGTCGAAGTAGATCTGTCTTCTGAGCGGTATGGCAAACAGGTGCACGGGGAGAAGAGCCATGTGTATGAAGAAGGCTCTCGTGAAAGGCTTGTACTTCAGCCACTCGTACTCGCCGGCGAAGTTCGTCAGGTTCACAATCTCGAAGCCGCTTCGTTCCATCGCGCGCAGGACGGACCTGCGCGTGAAACCGCTCACGTGGTAGGGCGTTTTGAAGGGAGTGAGACGGGCGGAAATATCTCCCTTGCCCGCCAGCGCGAGGAGAATCTGCTTTCCAGAGTTGAACAGGGAATCCTCGTTTGGCGTGCCCACGTGAAGCACTCCGCCCGTTCGCAGTATGCGCCGTATCTCGCTCAGGTGGGCCGCGGGATCCGTTACGTGTTCCAGAACCGAGTTCATGTAGACGGCGTCAAAGAACTCCCCCGGAAAGTGCGCCTGGAAAATGTCGCCGAGTGTGAACCGTATCCGCTCGTCTCTGACGGCTTCTGTCCTATTGTCCGTGATGTCAACCCCGTAGGGAGCCCATCCTCTCCCCAGAGCGTCTCTCAGCACGTCACCCTCACCACATCCCACGTCGAGGAACCGCTCCATAGGTCGAGCCGAATGCCTCTGAAGCAGGTCAAGGTTCAGCCTCTCGTTCCGGCGCTTCTTCTTCGCCCACCAGGGCACGAGCCCCTCGAAATACTGGCTGCCGTAGAGCGCCCGCCACTCTTCTTCCGCGAAGTCGATGTCCGGAGACACGAAATAGAACCTGCACGCCTCGCACCTGACCACCCTGTAATCATGCCGTACGAAGCCCACTGCCTCGGGCGAGACGACGGGCCTACCCACGGTGGCCGGCTCGCCGGCACCGCATATCGGGCACTTTCGCTCGGGACGCTCTCTGGAAGAAGACGTCATGCGAACTCCGGTCAAAGTCTCCGCGACATGTGTTGGGCAAACCCGGCAGTCCCGGGACGATTCGAACGCGGCATGGCCGGAGGCTGCCGGGCGCCCAGAGATACTAGGCGTTGAGGAACGGGGAGTCAACGGAGGAGCGCTCAAGCCTGGGGAGCGTTGACACGCCGGCAGCCTCAAGTGTTGTGTGTGAAATCGGTTTTCTGGTAGCCTCAAGAGTCATGTGCAAAATCGGTTTTCTTTCCGGCTTGACAGAAGCACCCGAGGAACCCGAAACTATCAGGTTCGACGACACGTATACGCGTGTGGGGCAGACGCGCCCGGGCAGGCCGGCTCGTCCGCAGAAGTGCACGTTTCCGCACGTTAGGAGGTAACAGGGATGATTTGCAGACAGACACGTTCGGGTAGAGTTCTTGCCGTGGTCCGGTTGTTCGGTTCAGTCGGCCCTCCGCTGGCCGTGCTTCTGGTGGCCCTTGCCTTGATGTCTCCAACGTTGTTGCTGGGGGCGCCCGTTGACAGGAAGCCTCCGGTAACACGTGCGGATGACGTCAAAGACGTGCTTCACGGTGTGGACATCGCCGACCCATTCAGGTGGCTTGAAGACCAGGAAAGTCCGGAGACGCGGGCCTGGATTGACGAGCAGAACAAGTACTCCCATTCGTTCATTGACGGCCTCAAGGCCAGGAAGGTGATAGAGGAGAGAATGTTGGCCCTGGTGAAGAGTGACAACTTCGGCATACCGTTTTCCCGAAACGGCCGCTACTTCTTCACCAAGCGTCCTGCAGGTCAGGATCTCTTCGTCATATACATGCGCAAGGGTAGCAAGGGGGAAGATCGGGCTCTGGTTGATCCGCACGGCATGAGCGCCGACAAGACAAAGAGCGTGGACATATTCGACGTGTCCGACGACGGTACTCTGATGGCATATTCCGTGAGAGACGGAGGACAGGATGAGGTCGCGGTCAGGCTCTTGAACGTGGACTCGACGAAGCTTCTCCCGGACTCACTGCCCAGAGCGCTCTACTTCAGCTTTTCTCTCCTCCCAGACAAGAGCGGTTACTACTACACGATCTACAAGCCGGAGGGTCCAAGACTTTTCTTTCACAAGATGGGTACCGTGTCAGAAGAGGACGTGATGGTCTTCGGGGAAGGGTACGGTCCCGACAAGATAGTCGGAGGGGGAGTGACGGAGGACGGCCGTTACCTCGGGATAATCGTGTACCACGGGTCCGCCGGCCAGAAGACGGAAGTGCATTTCCAGGACCTTGTGAAGAAGGGGCCCATCCAGGTGGTTGTGGACGACATCGATGCGCGGTTTGAGCCCCAGATCGGTGGGGACAAGCTCTACATGCTCACGAATTGGAACGCTCCCAACGGGCGTGTTCTGGCTGTGGATCTGAACAACCCTGCCAGAGACAATTGGGAAGAGGTGGTTCCCGAGAGCGATGATGTAATAGAGGGGATGGCTCTCGCCGGCGGGCGAATCTTCCTCAATTATCTGCACAACGTTGCGTCGAAGGTGGCGATCTACGAACCGGACGGCAAGCCCGTGCGTGATATTGCCCTGCCGTCACTGGGATACATAAGCAACGTCGTCGGCCGGTGGCAGGGCGATGAAACGTTCTTCTTCTTCACGTCGTTCGACGCACCTTCCATCATCTACAGCTATGACGTCAAAACCGGAAGGCGGGAAGTGTGGGCCAAGCGCAACGTCCCTTTCAATCCGGATATGTTCGAGGTGAAGCAGGTCTGGTATGCTTCCAAAGACGGCACGAAAATCCCGATGTTCATCGTGCATAAGAAGGGTCTCAAGCTTGATGGAAACAATCCCGTGTACCTTACGGGATACGGCGGTTTTACGGTCCATCAGACGCCGTACTACTCAGCGTGCACGGTCGTTTGGGTCGAGCACGGCGGGGTGTTTGCCCGGCCCAGCCTGCGAGG
>JAZDPI010000121.1:0-9704 GCA_043797775.1 Candidatus Eiseniibacteriota bacterium | reverse complement strand
AGATTTCTCAGACAGGTGAAGCAGGGCCGCTCTTCATGGATCCTTCAGGATAGAGGGGAATGATATGACATCTGCCGGCAGTGCGTTCACATTCCCGGTCGGCTACCATGCGTTTCACAAGAAGCAGCTCTTCAACTATCAGCTGAATCGCTGGTACTCCCTCGGATACGCCAGGTTTGAGGACATGAAAGAGGCCGGGGAGAAGATCGCGACGTTCGAGGACTGGAAAGTCGAGATGCTCAGACTGGCGGAAAAGGCCCTTGCCGAGAAGCGGCTAATGAACGCAGCGTTCTACTACCGGGCGGCCGAGTTCTACGTCTTGACGGACGATCCTGAAAAGACGCACCTCTACGACACGTTCATCGACCTCTTTTACAGAGCCTTCCAGCACGACGACATTGAGAGATTCACGGTACCCTATGCAGGCACGTTCCTGCCGGGAATGAGGACCCATCCTGTCGGCCGGGAGAAGAAGGGCACCATAGTCATGCACGGAGGTTTCGACTCCCTTATCGAAGAGTTCTACTCCTGGATGAGATACTTCTCAGATCGCGGATACGAAGTAGTGGCGTTTGAAGGACCCGGGCAAGGGGCGGCCCGCAGAAGATACGGGCTTCCTATGGATTACGAATGGGAAAAACCGGCAGGAGCCGTGCTGGATCATCTCCATCTGAAGGACGTGACGTGGCTCGGAATTTTAATGGGGGGATACTTTTGTCTTCGAGCGGCCGCCTTTGAACTGCGCATAAAGCGACTGATCGCATCGGGCATTGCCTACGACTACACGCAGTTCATCAACATAGCCGGCCAACTGATGATGAAGTTCTTCTTCAAACGCCTGAGAGGCTTCTCCAACAAGATGACGTTGAAGAAGATGAAGAAGGACGGCATGCACGCGTGGGCCATAGGGAACTGGATGTACATCGCCAAGAAGGAGACCCCCATGGACGTGGCAGATATCATATTCCAGCTCAACGCGAGAAATCTTCATTCAGAGCTGCTGACGCAGGATGTTCTGATTCTCACGGGGAGAAACGATCATTTCATTCCGTTCAAAATGCACTGCAAGCAGGTGAAAGCGTTGGTCAACGCCAGGTCCGTGGCTGCCAGGGTGTTCACGAGGGAAGAGCAGGCCCAGAATCATTGTCAGATCGGAAACATGGGTCTTGCGCTCGACGTGATGGTTCGGTGGATCGGAGAGAAATCGTGAGCGGCCTGGGGTCGACGGCAATGTTGTTGCACGGTGCGGTGCTCCGGTGGGCAAGGTAGTGTTCGACAAGCGAGATCAGCGTCAGACGGACGATGCAGTGCTTGAGCAACTCGGCTTTGATCGGAGAAGGTAGCCATGTTGAAAAGAGTGATCGTAGGAGCGGAACGTTCTATCGCGAGTCTATAACCTCGAGAGGTGTGAATGCCGGCAACTCGTCTGGCCAAGTTAGTGATGAGAGCTTTCGAGAGACACCCTCACTTTTCCGAGGACGACGTCGGAGAATCGAGCGAGGTATTCAATCATGACACGTTTCTCCGGGGCTCCGACTCAACGCGGCAGTCAATAATGCTCAAATCCTCGGAGAACAAGTACAAGAGCGAAATGAGCTATCCTTGGGACAATTACTTCGGCGTCGATCTCTCTCCGTTCCTTCTGGGAAAGGTCGCCCTGGACCTTGGTTGTTTTACCGGAGGGAGAAGTGCCGCCTGGTTTGAGAGATACAAACTGCAGCACATCACAGGTATCGACGTGAGCGAAGTCTTCATAGCGGCGGCGAGGCAGTTCGCATCCGTGCGCGTTATTAGGGCCGACTTCAGGGTGGGCTTTGGGGAGTCATTGCCTTTCGAAAGTGAGACGTTTGATGCGATCTTGTCGTTCGACGTGCTCGAGCATGTGCAGAGCTTGGAGAAGACCCTCGACGAGTGCCGTCGCGTTTTGAGAACCGGCGGCAGCATGTTCCTGGTGTTTCCAGGCTACTTTCATCCTATAGAGCACCATCTGGCTCTGGTCACAAGAGCCCCCTGCGTTCACTGGTTCTTCAGCGGTCAGACCCTGGTCAAGGCGTACAGCGAGATCCTGGAGGAGCGCGGCGAGGAGGCGTACTGGTACAAGCGCGAGTCTCCTGACCTGGCGGAGTGGGAACGCGGTAATACCATAAATGGCACAACGTTGCAGCAATTCAAGGCCCTGGTCAAGGGGGCGGGCTGGCGAGCCGTGCGTCCGTACGGGAGACCGATAGGTTCCGTCGGTCGAAGCGTCTCTGGAAACAGGCTCGTCGGGACCGTATCCAGATTATTCTCTCCGCTGACCAGAGTGCCTGGTCTGCAGGAGATATTCCTCCATCGCATCACGTACGTGCTTGAGAAGTGACGGCTCCCGCGTAGTCGACAAGCGACGCGTCCGGCGGCCGGGAGATTGCGGAGGTTGAATTGATGCGGGCGTCGAAGTGGGGAGTTTGCGTAGCCCTGTTGCTTGTCTGCGCGCTGCCGGTCAGTGCGCTCGCCGGAAGGCACATCGCGGTGATCCTGGACACGGACGTGGCTCTCGACGACATCCGCGCCCTCGCGTTGCTCACGCAGAGTGATGACGTCGTTCTTCGAGGTATTGTGACGTCCGACGGCGCCTGTTCCCCTTCGCGTGGAGCGCGCAACGTCAGGTCGGTGCTCCGTGCCCTCGGACTTTCCGGGATCCCGGTCGCGGCCGGTAGCGTGCTGGGACTCCCGGCTCCTCCGTGGCGTGCGATGTCGGAAAGTCTCGGATGGTCCGAGCTGCCTCCCACTTCTGACGACACGGCGGGAGCCCTCGGTAACGGAACGCGGAACGGAAATGGGGAACGTAGGGCGAAAGACCTGCTTGTGAGACTGCTCAAGGAGGCCGACGCGCCGGTGACGTATCTTTGTCTCGGCCCCTTGACGAATCTGGCAGCCGCTCTTGATGCGGAGCCCTCGCTTGGGGCTCGTATCGAAGCGCTCTATTACGAGGGGACTGCTCCGGGAGTCCCGTCGCCGTCCTGGAACACTGCCCGGGACACCTCTGCAGCGCGGGTGGTGTTCGGCATGCAGCTTCCCGTCCTCTCGTTCAACCTGCCGGAGAACGACCTTCTCGCCTTCAACGCCGATTTGTGGCATGCTGCGTGCGGTAGCCACGCGCCCGTGTCTCAATTTATCTGTCGCCTGCACGCCGACGAAAGAGTGCAGCACCTGATTCGCTCAGGCCACTTCCGCTGCTGGGACGAGACGGTGGTGCTGGGCTTGCTCTGCCCAGAGCTGTGCTTCAGCGTGACGGAACCGGGCCGGGCCGGGAAGAAGCACGTCGTCCGGTTCGATAGCCGTGTTGCGCGAGGAGTTTATCTGGACTTGCTGTCCGGTGAAGAGAATCATGAATCCGGCGAGCGTCGCCCCGTGGTATTGAATGAGTATCCGGCTGACCCGGCGTTACTCCGTGAAGACGTCCGGCGGGTGGCACCGGCCATCATCGAGCGTCACGGTCTGGCCGAATGGAATGCAGCTCTGCTTACGAATGAGCTCCATCGCCATCTCGGCATATATTCCCTCCTGGGGGCCAAGATGGGAGTGCGTGCTTGTGAGGTCCTAGATGCCGGAATCGATGAGCTGACGGTTGTGAGCCACGCCGGACGCACGCCGCCCTTAAGCTGCATGACCGACGGCTTGCAGGTGGCTACCGGGGCGAGTCTGGGGCGGGGGAGCATCGCCGTCGACCCCGCCAACTCGAAGCCTGCGGCGGTGTTCATCAAGGGCTCGAACCAGTTAACGCTGTGCTTGAAGGCGGAGATCGCCGGGCGAATCCAGGAAGACATACGGGGCATAATTCGGCAGCACGGTTCGCTGACCCCGGCTTACTGGAGTGCCGTCCGGGCGCTTGCCCTCCGATACTGGCTGGACATGGATCGCAGCGAGATATTCGATGAGTCTTTGGCCGAAGAGAGCCTTGAGCCGACCCCGGATGTGCGGCCTCGGGGGGCAAGATAATCCGCGTACGAGTAGAGAGTCCCGATTATAGAGGCTCGTCCGCGGCAGAGTATGCCGAGTCCCGAGTGGGGAGATCCCGGGGAGAGTCGTGATGCAGCACAGAATCGACTTCGACGAACTGGAATGGAAGAGCCCGATTGAAGGGGTGAGGGATAAGTCCGTGGTTCAGGACGGACGCAGGGTCAGGCTTGTTGAATACTCACGAAGCATGCCCCCGCACTGGTGCGAGAAAGGGCACTTCGGGTATGTGTTGGAGGGAGAGATGGAAGTGGAGTACCCTGGCGAGACGGTAGTCTACAAAGAGGGGCACGGCATTCTCATACCGAGCGGTTGCGAACACAGGCATAGGGCCAGGATTCTCACTGAGAGGGCATTGGTGTTTTTCATAGAAGAGGAGTGAGCAGGATCCATGGGTGCCGACGGCTGCGACACGGCGGTTGCGCGGTGTTTAGTGCGCGCTCGGTTGTTGATGCTTGCGGCCGCAGTCGTATGTTCTCTTGTCTGTTGTTGCGGTAAAAACGCACACAGGGCGGGTGTCTTTCTGCTGGGCGGCGACATATCGATGGTGGCGAAGTTCGAGGAACTGGGCGCCACCTACCGCGACAACGGCAGGGAAGCCGGCGTAATGAGGATCATGCTGGATCACGGGTGCAATTGCTTCCGCGTCCGGCTGTTCGTGAATCCTCCGATGATTGACGCCGTGATCCAGGACCTTTCGTACGTCGCCGCCGTCGGTAAGCGCATCAAATCCGCGGGGGCGATCTTTCTTCTCGATATTCACTATTCGGATACCTGGGCTGACCCCGGGCATCAGGCCAAACCCGTCGAGTGGGAAGGCCTTGATTTCGCCGCGTTGGAGAATCGCGTCGAGCTCTATACGGCGCACGTTATCGCGACTCTCAAAGAGGCCGGATGCCTGCCGGACATAATCCAGGTCGGGAATGAGATTACTCCCGGCTTTCTCTGGCCCGACGGAAAGCTGGACGCCCAGGAAGGCGGGTGGCGCCGTTTTGCCGCACTGCTCAAGGCGGGAATTCGCGGGGCGAGGGAACCCCTTGACCCGAATAACACCCTCCGTGTCATGGTCCACATCGACAGAGGTGGTGATGCAGCCGCGACGGGCTGGTTTCTCCGGAGGCTCAGGGAAGAGAACGTGGAGTACGATCTTCTCGGCCTCAGTTACTATCCGTGGTGGCACGGATCCATGGGAGACCTTCGTGATAATCTGCACCGGACCGCAGAGGCTTTCGGAAAGGACATTATGATTGTGGAAACGGCGTATCCGTGGCGCCCGAGCATTGAAGCGTCCGGCATGTATTGGGAGCAGACACCCGGGGGGCAGAAGCAGTTTCTCCGGCAGTTGATACAGGTCGTCCGTGCGACTCCGGACGGGCACGGTAGAGGTGTGTTATGGTGGTATCCGGAAGCGATTCCCGTGCGGGGACTGAACGTGTGGAAGGGCGGTGCTGCTGCTTTGTTCGACACCACGGGCAGTGCCTTGCCGGCACTTGATGCGTTTAGCGGTGAATGAAACCCGACCGCTGCGTGTACGCATGAGTGTATCTCGATGGAAAGGCATGAGTAGATGGGTATTCCGAAGTCGACACTGAGGCCGAGGGCATCGCCGGTCCCTTCTGGCAAGTCCTGGTGAGACACGGTGTAGTGGCCTACATCTGCAGCCACTGCACCGCTGTGGATAGGACTTCAGGGTCCGGAGCATCGTGTCTTTGTTCTGCTCAGTGCCGGCGCCGGCCGGGCGCGCGTTTGGGGGGCGTGATTTGAAAGCGATGTGGCATACACAGGCACTGAAGTTGCATGAGGACTCCGGCTGCGCGCCGGCATGATGCCGAAGAAGAATGTGATTTAGGGTAGTCTGGAAGTCCGGGGTTGTGGTAACTTCATGTGGGGAGGGTTGGCGACCGAGGCCGCCACTGCCGTCCGTGACTTGGCCGTGGGGGAGCTGGGGCTTCGGCGGCTGGTGAGCCTGATCCGACCGACGAACGTCGCCTCCTGGCGCGTGGCGGAGAAGATAGGCATGCGAAAAGATCGCCAGATAACTCGTGAGGACACAGTCTACTGGATCTACGCGCTGTCGAAGCGTAAGGCGTGATTTTTCCACCTTCGGCCGCGACACGAGGCCCTGGCTCGCCCGAACGGGGGAAGTGCAGCGTGAGAACGAGTCGTCTGCGCTGGAGGTCAAATGAGAAACGTGTATAGAAAGGGCGCCGTAGGCGCACTAATGGATGAATACGAGCGCTCCGCCGGCGAGATGAGGAGACTGATTGAACGAGTGTCTCAAGACGATTTCGAGAAGGTGGTTGATCCCGAGACTACAGACGCCGAGTGTCGTTCCATTCAGACCGTCATGTCGCACGTCGTGAACTCAGGCTACGGCTACGCGGACCATATCAGAGACTTTCTTTCAATGCCGTCCGACCGCCCTCCCAGAACGCTCCTTTCCCATAGGGAATGCCCGGAGCGGCTTGACCAAATGCTCGCCTACACGGCGGACACGCTGGAAGGGAGATGGGGAATGACGGACGAGGAGATCGGTGCCGTCGTTATTCTCTCGCGGTGGGGCGTCACGTACAATCTGGAACAACTGCTTGAGCACGCCATAGTCCATATTCTTCGTCACAGGCGGCAGACAGAAAAGTTCATGAAGCCCGATCTCACCTGAGGCGGGCGGAGAATGACATGGAAACCGCTGAATACAGGCGCGATGTCTACACCATCAGTACGGACAGGAGGAAGTTGCAGCTGGACCTGATCCACGAGTATCTCAGTCGCTCGTCCTATTGGGCATTGGGACGTTCCTCTGACGTTGTTGGTACATCCGTCGAGCATTCGCTGTGTTTCGGCGTGTATGAGCACGGTCGCCAGGTGGGGTTTGCCCGCATGGTAACGGACTACGCCACCTTCGGCTGGTTGTGTGACGTGTTCATCCTTGACTCGCACAGAGGGTTGGGACTGGGCAAGTGGCTGATAGGGTGTGTCGTTGAATATTGTGACGGGCTGCGGATAAAGCAGCTCGTACCGGCGACGCGAGACGCACATGAACTCTATCACAAGTACGGAGGTTTCCAGGCGCTACCGGTGCCGGAGAAATGGATGCGTCGAGCGGAGGAATAGAAGGGTTGCGAAATTCGCGGGGCGTGCCGGGCGCCGGCAGAAAAGTGAGGTGTGAGGTGAGTGAACCGAGAACGGAAGAAGAGCAGAGCGTTGAGACGAGAGAACGGGGTAAGAGCGTCCCGATGGAACGCAGAGTGCTTCTGTTCTTTCTGGGGCTGCTCGTCGTCGGTCTTGTCGGCTACTTTGCTCTGCGTGGTTCTCCGGCACACCCTTTTTTTGCTCACGTGGGGGCTCTGGGCATCGTGGGTCTCTTTGGTGGCTGGGCGGGGGTGGTGGCCAGGGAAAAGGGCCATGGCTACCGGCGGGCTTTCCTGCTGGGGCTCCTTCTCCCGGTGGTTTCTGGAGTCGCCGCTGTCATTGCGGTGTTTCTGCTTGGAGGGGGAGACGGGTCGTTTAGCTGCGGGGGAGCAGTGAGCCTGCCCGTTGCCATGCTCGTTGTCGTCGGTTATCTCCTGGCCAAGCGCAGGGACGGGTAATGGCCTGGCGTTAGGCGGGAAGAATCGTGGGAGAAGAGACGAAGTACAAATGCAGGTCCAGTGATTTCGGGGCGCTCGTGGGTCCGATATGGTTCATGGGATGGCTTTTCACGATCGGCTTTCTCAGCCTTCCGTTCTGAAGGGCGGTCCTGGCTTTGGTGCTCTGGCCGTACTACTTGGGTGTGTTCTTTCGTTAGGGCGAGCCGACGTCCAAGGTTTGCCTGACGACTCTGTGGCGATCAAACCCTAGGGCAGGAGGATCGTGATGTCTCCGATTTTTTCGTTCTCTCGCTTTGCGAAGTGGGCCTCGAGAAAAACCGGGAGGCCGAGCGCATTCGTAGTCGCGCTTGTCATCATTACTGCCTGGGTCGTAACCGGTCCCGTCTTCCATTTCAGCGACACCTGGCAGCTTGTGATAAACACCGCAACTACCATCGTCACGTTCCTCGTGGTGTTCCTGATTCAGAATACCCAGAATCGTGATACGGAGGCGATGCAACTCAAACTAGACGAGCTCATTCGGGCCACTCGCGGGGCTCACAACGCTCTCCTTGACTTGGAGGAGCTGGAGGAGAAGCAGTTGGATCAGTTTCGCTCGAGATACGAAGCTCTTGCCCGGAACGCCAGAGCAGGACTGGATCGAGGCGAAATGGACACCGAGACGCCGGAGGTTGAACGTTGAGGAGGTACGGCACGGCCCCATTCGGGGTTGCCGTTGTTCACGGGGGGCCCGGCGCAGGTGGGGGGATGGCTCCCGTGGCGCGGCGGCTCGCGCGCCAGCGGGGCGTGCTGGAGCCCATACAGACTGCGGACTCGCTCAAAGGACAGGTCGAGGAGCTGACGGCGGTCCTGGAGAGCGAAGGAGGCGTTCCCGTCACGCTGATAGGCTTTTCGTGGGGAGCGTGGCTGAGTTTCATAGTCGCAGCACGCCGGTCGCCTACGGTGAAGAAGCTGGTCCTTGTTGGAAGCGGGCCCTACCTGGACGAATACGCAGCCAGGATTCGGGAGACCCGGCTGGCGCGTCTCAGCGAAGAAGAGAAGTCTCGATTCGAGGCCGTAGTCAGTGCTCTGTCCGATCCCGCGACCCAGGACAAAGACTCCCTGCTCGAGCAGCTTGGAGCTCTGACTTTCAAGACGGACGCGTATGACCCAATCGCTGATGAATCAGGTGACTGCGGTGCGCTACCCGTGGATGGCGACGTTTTTCAGGCCGTATCGAAGGACGCAGCAGAGACGAGAAGGAGCGGTGAGCTTCTGGCTCTTGCCGCGCGTATAGAGTGTCCGGTGCTTGCGATTCACGGCGACCACGACCCCCATCCGGCCGAAGGGGTGAGCGGACCTTTGTCCGCCCTTCTGCGGGACTTCCGATTCGTTCTGCGCAAGAGCTGCGGGCACAAGCCGTGGATTGAACGACACGCCAGGGAGGAGTTCTACAGAATCCTCGATGAGGAACTGTGTTGAACGCCGTCGCGTTTTGGAGAATGCGCCGGTTCAGGGATGCGCTTGGAACATGAAACCAAAGCGCGGACTCCCCGCGTATTGACAGAGGAGGAGGCGGCGGACGCAGCCTGCGGGGCGGCCCTGGAGTGCGCTGAGCGGATGCCCGACGTGACGTTTGTCGCGTTTCCTGGTTTGGACCATGGTGAGGCGATCACTCGGAGCGACGTTGTGGTGCCGCACATCAGAGGATTCTTGGCGGCGGTGAATCAAAGATATGGTTCAGCCGGTCCCGATGTTTTAAGATAGAAGGTTGCCCCGGGGCAATTGGAATGAGTGTTGGCATTGAACCCGCTCAGCCTGGGCGGACGGAAGGACCCCCACACAGAAGGAGGCGACATGCACAGGCAGCACAAGATTCTGTTTCTCTTCGTGCTCACGGTGGTGGCGTTCTCGCTCGCGGTCCTCTCGCAGGGACCGGTCTTCGGGCAGACGCTGGAAGAGAAGGTCAAAGAATTCGATCTCAAGAACGGCATGAAGTTCCTGGTCGTGGAGAGACATGAGGCACCAGTGGTATTCTGCGCCGTCGCGTTCGACGTGGGCTCTGCGAACGAGTGGCCGAACGTGACGGGCATTTCCCATCTGCTCGAGCACATGATGTTCAAAGGCACGACGATGATG
>JAZDPI010000120.1:0-13109 GCA_043797775.1 Candidatus Eiseniibacteriota bacterium | reverse complement strand
CAAAACATGATGGACTTGAATGCACTTCAGGGGACCGCGAAGTCTCTCGCCGATTCCCTGGCAGAAATGTACTCGCGCGTTCAGATACGACAGAGCAAAGGGTCGTTCCTGCGCTATCCCGACGCCAAGCGGAGGAAGATCGCACGTTCGTTCTCAGATCAGTTCCTTTCCGAGGTCATGAAGAACGCCTACGAGGTGGCAACGACGCTGTCGATAGACATGCTCGCGTCGCACTCAGGGACTCGGAGGGAACAAAAGGAAGGCCCCGTGCCAGAACAGAAAGCATCAACCGGCAAGTACGCAGTGAACAAGTTCCGTCCCTCCCTCAAATTCAAAGACGTCGGCGGAAATCCGGACGCGAAGCAGGAACTCAGCAGGTTTGTCGCTTTCTTCAAGTCCCCTTCTCGTTTCAACGAGGTTGGCGCCCGGCTTCCCAGAGGAATACTTCTCAAGGGACCTCACGGCGCGGGTAAACCGTCGCTCGCGATGGCATTGGCGGGCGAGGCCGAAGTGCCGTTTGTGAAGATCGACGTCACGGATCTCATGGCGATGTACAACGAGCTCGGTTCAGAAGGGATGGTGCGCGCGCTCACGACCCTCAAAGAACATTCTCCGCTCATCATCCTCGTCGACGAGATCTTCCCCGCGCCTGCCGCCGGGCAGGACTTCGCGGGCGTTGCCCTGCGCGCCCTGTTCGACGGATTCGCAAAGATGCAGGACGTTCTCATAATCGGCGCGACGAGTAATCCGGAACTGCCTGACCCCTCACTTCTGAGGCACGAGAGGTTCGGAAGAATCATCCCGATCGACAAGCCTGACTTCAAGGCGAGGCTCGAGATTCTGCGCATCTATACGACCACGAGCAAGAGGACTCTGGCCGGAAGCCCGCGAAAGAAACTGATCGACAAGCGCCTCGATCTCGCCAAGTGGGCCAGGGACACGGCCGGATTCACACCCGAAAGAGTAGAGAATCTACTGAACGACGCGGCCATACTGGCCGTCGTGGAGGGAAAGCGCAAGGCAATCACGGAGGTGGAGATGCAGAAAGCCCTCGATAGAATCGTCGAGGGCGCAGGCCGCACGCTCCGGCTCATGGACAAAGAGAAGGGCATCGTTGCCGTTCACGAGCTCGGCCACGCGCTCGTCTCCGAATTTTTGCCGAACGCAAGTCCCGTTGCAAAAATATCCATCGTCGGCAAGGGTGAGCAGCTTGGCTACACGAGACCCTATCAGAGAGAGGGCCGCTACCTCATGAGCAGGGACATGCTTCTCGACGGCGCGGCCACCCTGATGGCGGGGCGCCTCGCAGAGGAACTGATGTATCCCGAGAACGACAAGACCGACGGGGCGTCCAGCGACCTCCAGGTGTTGACCGATCTGCTCGAATACGCTGTCACTGAAATCGGATTCGGCAATGGATACGTGCTCCCGGACAAGGAACACGACAGAATCATGGTGAGAAGGCAGGTCGAGTACATGATAAAGGAGGCCGAGAAGCGAGCACTCGGCGTCCTGACCTCCAGTTACTATGAGCTTCTGCGCTTGAAGGGTGTGCTCGTCAAGAAAGAGAGTCTCACGGGCAAGGAGTTTCGCGAGCAGCTTCGAGTGATCCAGAACAGGAAGAAGAGGCTCTCGCCGAAACAGCTCAACCGAGAGATAGCCAGGCTCGAGCAGAATCACCAGAAAAGGTCCGATCGTCTCGCCACCAAGGCGTCTTTCCTACCGTCGCAGGAGGGATTCAGAAGCTGTTGAGCCCGCGTCCGGCACGAAAGAAAACCCGCCCGGCACGAGAGAGCACCCGCCCTGCACGGAAGAGGGTCTGCCCAACACTGAAAAGCGCTCACCCGGCACGAAAGAGAGCCGGCGCGACGCGAACGAGAGTCCCCGTCCAACACCGAAGGTCGTGCGTCAAAGCGGGCAGAGTGCCCGACTCCGATTACGCCAGCATAGCACGGTACTACGACAGCGTAAGACCCGCCCCTGACGACGTCTGGATCAACAACATTGTGACACTGGGCGGAATCCGTCCGGACTCCGACGTGCTGGACGTGGGATGCGGGACCGGTCGGTTCACGCTGAAGACAGCGCGGCTCTCTGCCGCCCGGCTCTACGCCCTGGACAGCTCAGAACAGATGCTCAAGAACGCGGTGCAGAAGGACCGGCAACGCATCGTGCACTGGCTGATCGGCAACGCACACCGGCTCCCCTTCAGGTCACAAAGTCTTGATTGCGTCTTCATGACGATGGTCATACATCACATCGGGCCGCACGAGAAACTGTTGAGGGAGATTCGTCGCTCGCTCAGGCCGTCCGGCCGCTGTCTCTTAGTGACCACGTCTCACGCCGCCATAAGGGCTCACGTTCTGCGCCTTTTCCCCGGCGTCGTCGGAATCGACGTGAAGAGATTCCCCGCCATCGCGAGCCTGAGAACCGCCATGCGCGGGGCCGGGTTCACCAAGGTGCGCTCCCACACCGTACGTCACGAGCAGAACGAGATGCCCGTTCAAGACTACCTCGACATGGTCAGGAGCAAGTACATCTCCACTCTGTCCCTCCTGAGCGAGCGCAGTTTCGAGAGCGGCTACAGAATCTTCGAGAAGAGGCTCCGCAGTCTATACGGAAAGAAGATGAAGAGAACTCTCGTTTTCACGTTTGTCGTAGGAGAGAGGTAGTCCTCCCGGCCGCCCCTCGCTCACCCTCCCAACCACCCCGCTCTCCCACCCGGCCACATACCTTCCAGATTGACCTGCCCCGCGCTCTTTGTTAGTCTACGATGCTGAGGAGGGATGCGTCATGTTCAAGAGACACAGCACACGTTCCACGGTGCCGTTGGCAGTGCTTACGGCCGCGATGATACTGCTCGTTCCGGCTCTTGGGTCCGGCCTGGTGTACACCGGAACCATTGCTCCCGCTGCTCCCGCGGAGAAAGCAGCAACGCACGATGCGGGTGGTGTCACATGTCTGGAGTTTCCTGTCGCCACGTTCTCCATCGTCGGGTGCGACCCCGAGACTGGAGAACTGGGGGTGGCGGTGCAGTCGAAGTTCTTCGCAGTGGGTGCAGTCGTGCCGTGGGCGAAGGCCAAGGCGGGGGCCATCGCGACTCAGGCCTTCGGCAACACCACGTACGGCCCGAAGGGGCTCGAGCTCCTTGCGGCGGGCAAGACACCGAGCGAGGTGATTGAGGCTCTCACTTCCGCCGACGACGGAAAAGATCGGAGACAAGTCGGCATGGTTGACGCCAGGGGCAACGCTGCCACCTACACAGGCAAGGGATGCAACGCCTGGGCGGGTGGAAGAACAGGCAAGTACTATGCTGCCCAGGGGAACATACTTGTGGGCGAACCGGTTCTCGATGCGATGTGTCAGGCTTTCGAGACGACCCGCGGCGAGCTCGCCGATAGGCTTCTTGCCGCGCTCGTTGCGGGCCAGGCTGCGGGAGGAGACTCGAGAGGTCAGCAGTCCGCCGCGCTCGTGGTCGTGAAAGAGGGCGGTGGATACGGAGGGTTCAACGACCGTTACATTGACCTCAGGGTCGACGATCACCCCGAACCCATCAAGGAACTGGGGAGACTCCTCGAAATTCAGCACTACATCTCGAAGATACTCCAGGCATACAATCTCTCCAGGGAGGGAAAGCACGAAGAGGCGGTTGCGGCCGCGCGAAAGGCCGTTGAATACAAGCCGGACGCCGGAGAGGCTCACTACGACCTTGCCTGTTTCCTATCGCTCGGCGGCCGGACAGAAGAGAGCCTGACGTCGCTTGAGACGGCTCTCAAGTTAAGTCCCAAGCTGGCGTCGCTTGCGGAGACAGACGCGGATTTTGAGAACGTCAGGCCGGACGCGAGATTCGGGAAGCTTCTGGCTACGGCCAAAACCGTACTGGAAGGAGCCGAGAAGGAAAAGACCGGGGAGGAGAAGCCCGGGAAGAAGTAATCGCACCTGCGTCGGGAACGGAGCGCGGGGCCCCCGGGCCAAGCCCGTTTGGGACCCCGCGAGACCCGACGCACTAGCAGCAGCCGGACTTGGCGTGCCCGGTGCCATGGTGCCCCGAGACACAGCACACGACCGGGCCGCCGCAGGATTCCTTCCATTGTTTGAGCGCCTCCTTGCTGCCCTTGACCTCAATGTTGAAGCCCTCGACAGTCTCGACGCACTTAACGTGGAGATCGTCCCCCTTCTTGTACTCCCAGCATACCTTGCTCATTCTGTTCACCTCCTTTCATTAGGCTCTGAGCGAACGGCGAACACACGTCGTACCGCCCGCTTCATCATCGCTTCTCTTTTTCGCCGCACTCCACGGAGAGCCTGATCCCAACACCTTTGCCTCGTTTCTTTCGACCCCGCCCCCGCTTCGCCCCCACAAAATACGGCTCGCAACAGCTGAAGTTCTTGAAGAATCCGCAGCAGCAGCCGACGATCCGCCGTGGGTTCAACGAGTAGTGGACTTCCTTCCCCTTCCTCTCGGCGAAGACAAGGCCCACCACCTTGAGCACCCCCAGGTGTCGAGAAATCGTGGACTGCGAGAGCTTGAACATCTTGACGAGGTCGCTGACTCTGGTGGGACTGTCGTTGAGACGGGTGAGGATCTTTATTCGCGTGGGGTCGGAAATGGCCTTGAAAACGGCGGAGAAGTCCGGCGAATCGTTCTGCGTCGACCTGGCCCCCATAAAGCCTCCTATTGTCATATGCACATTTGTCAATAACAGAATACTAGAAAGCAGCGTTTCTGTCAAGGGGATTTTTCAAGGCAATCTCGCGCACCCGCTACGACAGAGGACGGGCGGATTCTTCAAGGACTTCAAGTGTGTTGCCGTCGCCCGGACCGTCCCTCGGTCAGCCCCGGCACGGCGGGGAGGGATGCTCTTCGACTGCCGCCGTTTCGTCCATCATCAGGGGCTCCGGCGGGGCGAGAATTCCTCCGGACATGACGAGTTTTATGCCCTGCTCCACGGTGAGGTCTACCCGTATGAGCTCGGAGGGCTTCGTGGCGACGAAGAATCCGGAGGTCGGATTGGGAGTGGTCGGAAGGAAGACGTTCACCACTTCTGTCGTATGGCCGTCTTTGTCCGTGACCATCAACCTCTCTCTTGTGACGAATCCAAGCACGAGGAGTCCCTTCCTCGGGTACTCGACAAACACGACTCTCTTGAAGGAGGCCGCGCTGGACTTTCCGAGCGCGTCGGTGACCTGTTTCGCCGAGACGTACACCGTACCCACGAAAGGAATCCTCGAAAGCCCCCTGTCGACGTAGTTGAGTATCGTCTTGCCGAACACGTTTGTAGCGATGAGCCCGATCAGAAAGACAAGAAAAATGGTCGTCGCCACGCCAAGGCCGGGAATGTGCAGTCCGAGGAATCTTTCTATGATCGGTGCGAGTATGTTGTCGACGGCACCAAAAAGCAGTTTGAGCACCATGTAGGTGACGCCGACCGGTACGACAACCAGGATGCCCGCCAGGAACTTGTGTCTAAGGAGTCTTCCAATCGCAATCATGACAGACGCTCAGAAAGGGGTCCCTACACCGCAGATACCTTCAAGCGCACAAACAGAACAGCGGCTTCGTTCTCTTTGTCGAACGCAGTCTCGCATTATCCCGAGTCTCGTAAGGGAGAAATCATATTTCAACGGGTCCGCCGGGTCAAGCTTTCTGAGAGCTTCCGTGATCTCTTCGGCCGTTTTCCAGTCCGCGCCCCTGCGCTTTGTGAGCCCGAGATAGCGGGAGATCCTCGCCACGTGAGTGTCAACTGGCACAATGAGTTGCGCCGCACTGACCTCCGGCCACAACCCCAGGTCTATGCTGTCTCCACGCCGCACGACCCACCGCATGAAGAGATTGAGTCTCTTGCAGGCGCCGCCGTTCCTAGGAGACGGCAAAAGGAAAAAAGCACCGTCCTTCTTTGCTTCGCGCGGATTTCTGTAAAGAGGAGCGGGGTTGAAAGACGCCAGCCGATCGACAAAGGCAACGAGAGAGCCCTTCAATGTGGGAGTCCCCGGTGAGTGTCCTTCGAGAAAGAGAGCCTTCAGGCTGCCGAACTGAGACAGGGCTCGCTGCGCGACAAGAAAGAGCCATGCCGTGTGTCTCGCCGTCGTGAAACGGTGCCTGAAGCCCCCAAGCCCGTTTCGAAACTCGCCGTGGCTTAGGCTGAGCACTCTCCTGTGCGGCCGCGGCCCCAGAATCGCCAGAATCTTCTCGACGTCACTCTGTATGCTCTTCACATTTCCGTACGCGAGCGCGGCCGAGAAGAACGCTACGATCTCCTTGTCCAGCGGATCCCCGTACCTGTGAGGGAACACCAACGGGTCCGTGTGGAGATGTCTCAAGTCGTAGCTCGAGTAAAGCTCGTCAAGTTTGGCCTTGAGAAGTGCCGTTCGGCCTCCGTCTTTGAAAACCAACGAAGCTTCCTCCTGTACGTCTCGCAACCTCAGCCTGCACGAGGTCATTTCCGCGACACACACCGCTCGTGCCCGTGATGCTTCTCGACACAGCCACACTCTTGATCCTGTCGGACTCGCTCCAGAGATTATCGTCCCTGCCACGCCCACTGTCAATGCGCGCCCGTGTCAACGCGCGCGGCTGCCTCGTGCGCGTGCCTGGCACGCACCCCGGCGTCCAAACGCGCACGCCCCAGCGCCCACGGCCGTCTACCGCGCGCCGGACGCTCACCCGTGCGCTTGACTTGCCCGCGTCACGCACATATGCTCAACATCCGACAGCAGCCGACTGCTCTCGATTTCCGCGACCGGGCGCCCGCCGGCTCGGCACTGAATCTTAGCAGAGGGCGAACACACACAGGTTAACGGGAGGAGGCCGTCCGATGGAACTCAAGCAAGTACGCCTGGAGATCCCCGAAGGGGCGAACATCATTCTCGGGCAAACCCACTTCATCAAGACAGCCGAGGACTTGTACGAAGTGATGGTCAATGCCGTCCCCGGCGTGAAATTTGGAGTGGCATTCTGTGAGGCCTCCGGTCCTTGCCTGGTGAGGGCCGAGGGAAACGATGAGACACTCCGATCCGCGACCACGAAGAATGCTCTCAGCGTCGGGGCGGGACATAGTTTTATTATCGTGATGAGAGACGCCTTTCCCATCAACGTTCTTCAGGCGGTGAAGAGCTGTCCCGAGGTCTGCGGCGTGTTCTGTGCGACGGCCAATCCGGTGGAGGTGATAGTCGCCGAGACTCAACAGGGACGTGGGATTCTCGGTGTGGTGGACGGTTCAAGCCCGAGGGGCGTCGAGTCAGACGCGGACGCCAGGCACAGGAAGGAATTCCTGAGGAAGATCGGATACAAGCTGTCCTAGTGTGGTGTCTCACAAATAGGTTTACAAATTCATGTATCGGTTCGCACTGAAATTTCGGGCAGAAACCGTCTTTCTCGCCACGATTATGTGTCAAGGTATTTCCGAGACGCAACACTAGCGGCCTTCTCGCCTGGCGGGCTCCTTCCGAGGGCCGAGCTCGATGCCCTCGGCCCGAACAGGCCTTCCTAGCAGATGCGCGGGAATTGCTCGCCCTCGAGCATATCGACGAACCTGCGGCCGCCGATGTTGGTTTTCATGTAAACTCGCGGTTCGCCGCGGGACGCCACCCTGCCGATGACGGCCGCGTTCTCTCCGTATCGTGAGGCCGTGATGGCCTCGAGAGTTGTCTCTGTTTCGTTTGCGGGCACGAAGGCGACGAGCTTTCCCTCGTTGGCGACGTAAAGGGGATCGAAGCCGAGCAGCTGGCAGGCGCTCTTGACGCCGGGAGCGACCGGGATGAGACTCTCCTCTATCTCGATTTCGACTCCGGACGCCGAAGCGATTTCGTTGAGCGTGGTGGCGAGCCCGCCCCTGGTCGGATCTCTCATCACGTGCGGTCTCAGTCCCGCACCCAGGATCGCACCAACCATTCTTCCGAGCGGGGCGCAATCGCTGGAAACGTCCGTCTCGAAACGTATCCCCTCACGTTCGCTGAGGATCGCGACCCCGTGATCGCCGATCGTTCCGCTCACGATGATACCGTCACCCGGCTCCGCCAGCCCGGAAGAAATCCTCACGCCCGGAGGAACGACTCCCACACCGGAAGTGTTCAGAAAGAGTCCGTCGCAGGCGCCTCTTTCCACGACCTTTGTGTCGCCCGTTACGATCTTGACGTCGGCCTCCGACGCGGCCTTCTGCATCGAAGTAAGGATTCTCTTCAGTTTCCCGATGCCGAATCCCTCCTCGATGACAAACGCCGCGCTCAGAAACGCAGGTTTCGCTCCGCACATCGCGATGTCGTTGACGGTTCCGCACACGGCAAGTCTTCCGATGTCGCCTCCGCGGAAAAAGAGCGGACTCACGACGTAGGTGTCCGTCGTGAAAGCAAGGCTTCCGGCCTCGACACCGAAGACCCCCTGGTCATCCAGAGCGCGCAAGATGGGATTATCAAAACAAGGTAGAAAGCACTTCGTGATAAGCTCGTGTGCGGCCGCACCGCCGCTTCCGTGGGCAAGTGTGACTATGTCGGTCTCTTCAAACCTCAACGGATTCCTCCACTACACCGAAGGTCCGGCCGACCCCACAACCACACTCCAGTGACCCCACGGCCGCTCACACCCTGCGATATCTGTAGTAAGCCTGGCACGTCCCCTCTGTCGTGACCATGCACGCCCCCACCGGAGACTCCGGCGTGCACACCTTCCCGAACAACGGACAGTCGTTGGGCACTCTCTTCCCGCGTAGGACTTCTCCGCAGAGACAGCCGCCGGGCTCCTGCGAAACGATCGAAGGCACGTCAAACCTCCTCAGACAATCGAACGTGGCGTACTCCCCGCGGAGGGTGAGACCGCTGGAGGCGATCTCTCCGAGGCCGCGCCAGGCGGAATCACACGGCTCAAACACGTCACGCATGATCTTCAGAGCTTCGGGGTTGCCGTCCTTCTTCACGATTCGCGAGTACTGAATTATGACACCAGGATCGCGATTCACCGCCTGCTCCAGGAGCAGGAGAATGGCCTGAAGAATGTCGGTGGATTGAAAACCGGTCACTACGGCCCCCACTCCGTAATCGGACGGGATGAATTCGTACGGCCTCGAGCCTATTATCGTGCTGACGTGCCCGGGACAGATGAGACCGTCGAGCGCCAGCCCTTCCGTATCCAGCACGGCCTTCACGGCCGGAGGAATGAGCTTGTTGGCGGGGAGAATGGAGAAGTTGCGAACGCCGTCCAGCTTCGCGCTCATCAACGTTGCCGCTATCGTGGGGGCCGTGGTCTCGAAGCCCACCGCGAAGAAGACGATTTCCCTGTCCGGATTCTCTTTGGCAATCCTGAGCGCATCGAGGCTTGAATAGACCACTCTTACGTCCGCCCCCTTCGCTCGTTCTTTCTCCAGGCTGGATGAAGTGCCCGGCACGCGCATCATGTCCCCGAACACGGCGGCGATCACACGGGGAAGTCTGCTCATATGTATGAACTGATCTATGGAAACGTTGGGAGTGACGCACACCGGACAGCCCGGTCCCGAAATGAGCCGGATGTTCTCGGGAACCAGGTCTCTTATTCCGTAACGGAAGATGGCGACCGTATGGGTGCCGCACACCTCCATCAACTGTATCCTTCCTCCGTGGCAAGAGGCGAGCTCGGCGATTCTCACGAGGAGTCGCTTCGCGTCCTCGGGATTTTCAAACTCGTCCGTGAATCTGGACATTCAACTCTCCGTGCTCGTGCCCCCGTCCCCGTCCGGACGCTGGCTTCTGCTTGCCCGCCCGGCTCTGCTCGCACGCCCCGCTCCACGCGTGCGTTCGTCGCCGCTTCCACCCCCATCTTCTCCCGACGCGAGCACATCTCTGATCATCCTGAGCGTTTCGACGGCCTCCGCCTCGTCCACCTTCGCAATGGCGAAGCCGGCGTGCAGGATAACGTAGTCTCCGACCCTCACGTCGGGGACAAGGAGCACGCTTATCTCGCGTCTCGTCCCCTCCGCCTCCACCATCGCCGTCTGACCGCTGATCCCAATCACCTTCACCGGAATTGCAAGACACATATCTGCTGGTCCCTCATTGCGCGGTCTCATCGAACGAGGCCACTGCGGCTTGTCCGAGCGCGAGCCCACCGTCGTTCGGAGGAACCAACGAATGGACGTAGACCGCAAATCCGTCCTTCTCCAGAAGCTCAACCAGAAGCGTGGAGAGAAGAGCGTTCTGGAACACGCCGCCGCTCAAGCACACATCTTTGATGCCGCTTTTCTCGTGAATCAACCTGCAAACGTGACCGACTGCCCGGGCGAGGCTTTCGTGAAACTTCCTGGAGACTGCGGGAGCGGGCGAGCCTTCGCCGACCTCCTCCGAGAGTAGCCTCACCATTTCGACCAGGTCAAGCACGAGGCCCGGCTCGGACTCTACGACCTTGAACGGGTAGAATCCCTCCGGAGCCGTATCTGAGGCTGCCATCTCCAGCTCCATGGCGGCCTGGCCTTCGAAGGACACAGAATCTCTCAACCCGGCGAGCGAAGAGACGGCGTCGAAGAGTCGTCCGACGCTCGAGGTCATCGGCGAATTGACTCTGCGCTCCACCATGCGGACCAGCGCACTCAGCTTGCCGGGTCCCATCCTTTCGACCAGCGGCGTACGCAGATCAACGAGATTCCCTCCGGCGCTCGCGTAGAGGTAGCTGACGGCCATCCGCCAGGGTTCGTTTATCGCAGCCTCGCCACCGGGCAGGGCAACCGGTTTGAGGTGGGCCACTCGTTCGTAGCCCGAGAAGTCGGCAATCAAAAACTCGCCTCCCCACACGGTTCCATCCGGACCGTAGCCGGTGCCGTCAAAGGAAAGTCCCAGCACTTTGCCTGTGATTCCGTTCTCGGCCATACAGCTTGCGATGTGGGCATGATGATGCTGCACCGCCTTGAGCGGAAGCCCGCTTTGCCGCGCGTAGCGGGTAGACAGATAGTCAGGATGCATGTCGTGAGCCACGAGCTGCGGCTTTATAAAAAGGAGGGTCTTCAGGTGCTCGATGCCGCCCTTGAAAGCCTCGTACGCCTCGACGTTCTTGAGATCTCCGATGTGGTGGCCGGGAAACGCCAGATTTCCCCTCGTGAGACAGAAGGTGTTCTTCAGTTCCGCCCCGACTGCGAGGATGGGTGGCGCGTCAAACGGCAGGCGAACAGCGTTGGGAACGTGTCCCCGCGAGCGCCTTGTCATTTGCACTCTGTCCTTCACAATCCTGGCAACGGAGTCGTCGCATCTTGTGAAGATCTCCCTGTTGTGCACAAGGAAGTAGTCGGCAATAGTCCCGAGCCTGACGAGCGCCTCTTCGTCTTTGTAGGCAAGCGGCTCGTCCGTGAGGTTACCGCTCGTCATCACAAGCGCGGGTATTCCTTCCATAAGAAGGTGATGGAGGGGTGTGTACGGGAGCATCACGCCCAGATACTTGTTGCCGGGGGCAACCTCTTCCGCGATCCACAGTTCCCCGTGCGTCGCCGATGCCGCCTCTTGCGTCGGCGGCGGCGTCTCCCGGGCGAACGGCCGCCCGTCGCGTTCAGCGGTGGTTTCCCCGTGCGCCGCCGGCAGTCTTTCTCGCTTGCGCAGCAGCACGATCGGCCGTTCTCTCGAAGCGAGCAACGCCTCTTCTGCGGCAGATACCTCACACACCGACCTGGCAAGCTCGACGTCTCTCACAATGATGGCGAGCGGCTTCTCCTCCCGGCACTTCCGTTTCCGGAGCGTCGAAACCGCAAGAGAATTCGCGGCGTCGCACGCCAGATGGTATCCGCCCAACCCCTTGACGGCCACAATCGCGCCCTCCCGCAGCAGTTCCACGGTCCTTTCCAGAGGTTCACCCGGGACGCCGGCACCCGCTCTGTTGACCAGGCGCACGGCCGGACCGCAGACAGGACAGGCAATGGGTTCCGCGTGAAAGCGCCTGTCGGAATCGTCCGTGTACTCCCGGGAACACGCACCACACATCTCAAACTCCCGCATGGTGGTGCGTATCCTGTCGTAAGGAATGTCCTTCACTATTGTGAAACGCGGGCCGCAGTTCGTGCAATTGATGAACGGATATCCGCGGCGCCTCTCTGAAGGGTCGTGCATCTCGTCAAGACAGTCCCGGCAGGTTGCGATGTCCGGCGAGACGAAGGCGAACCTCTCGGCCGGGCTCTCACTTTCCTTGATGACAAAGGACGTGTTCCCCCGCACAGACCCGACGTGCTTCTCGATCGTTGTGATCCGAGAGAGAGGCGGTGCCTCCTGAGTCAGTCTCGTGACGAATTCGTCCAAACGAGCCGGGGGGCCCTCGATATCGATGAAGACGCCCCGGCCGTCGTTTATCACGTGTCCGGTGAGCCCGAGACCCCTGGCCAGCCTTGCAACAAACGGCCTGAAGCCGACACCCTGTACGAGCCCGAGAACCCTGAGCTCGTAACGTGCGTCGAGACCTTCCGCGGCCCGCAGTCCGCTCCGGCCGTCCGCCTGCTCGCCCCCGCCGGTCACGTGCTCGCCCCCGCCCGTCTCACCAGGCGCGGAACCTATCGCCTCGCCTTCTTCTTTTCCTCTACCAGCGTCTTTAGAAAGTCTATCCACGTCTCCATCCCCGTACCTTCCACACTGGACACTTCGATGATGTCGAGCTGCGGATTCACCTTGAGGGCGTTCTCCTTTGCACCGGAGAGGTCGAACCGGCATCTGTCGGCCAGATCCACCTTGCTCAACACGAGAACGTTACAGCTAAGAAACATGCCTGGATACTTGAGCGGCTTGTCCGCCCCTTCGGGCACACTCAACAAGACCGCCCTCACGTGCTCACCCAGGTCAAACGTGGACGGGCAGATCAGGTTCCCGACGTTTTCTATGAACAGAACGTCCAGCCTCGCGAGGTCGAGCTCCTGCAGGGCACTCTTGATCATGCCCGCATCCAGATGGCACCCGCCTCCCGTGTTGACCTGGACCGTCGGTATGCCGGCACTGCTGAGCCTTTCGGCGTCAAGCGAAGTGGCCTGGTCCCCCTCTATCACGCCCATCGCAACGGAGCCGGAGACACGTCTGGCAGTCTCCTCGAGCAGCGTGGTTTTCCCGGAACCCGGCGAGCTCATCAGATTGATGCAGCAGAGCCCCAGAGAATCGAGCAGGGCCCGATTCTCCTCCGCCAT
>JAZDPI010000082.1:0-16016 GCA_043797775.1 Candidatus Eiseniibacteriota bacterium | reverse complement strand
CGCGAGTGGCCGTGCCCGAGGACGGTGCCCCGGCGGCCCGGATAGGCTCCCAGTTCACGTCCTTCCCGATGTGAGCACGGATACAAGCCGCCAGAGATTCAGGCGTTGTCTCGTAGTATCTCATCATGTAGACGGCGAGTTTCTCAATGGGATTGCCGGTCATGGCCTCCACGCCGAGGAAGCGCTACTTCGCATCGGTCAGATCCGCCTCTTTTTTGCGAGAACAGCGCCGGGACCGATCCACGCTAACACGTCTGCCTGGGTCACCGGGGCCCAGCGTGCCCCTCGATGATGGCCGCCAGTCGTGCCCAACCGTTGTTCCGCGCTAGCTGCGCCGGCGTCCACCCCCGTCCTTTCTCTTTCGCATTGACATCGGCCCCATTTCTTAGAAGAACTTCTGCCACCGAGACCCTGCCCTCGCCAGCAGCCACGTGAAGCGGGGTGACACCGTAATCATTGTCACTTGCGTTGACTATCGCTCCGTGACTGATCAGCAACTTGGCAACGTCTTCTTCATTCAAAGTGGCTGCCATGTGCAGGGGCGTGAGCCCGCCATTACCCTTTGCGTTAACATCTGCATGGTGAGCCAGCAGTACTTTTGCCGTTTCTCCGTTCGTGCACGCTGCGGCCATGTGCAGGGGCGTGGCCTTTAGCCTATTCTTGACGTTGACCCTGGCTCCCTTCTCGAGGAGCAATCTGCCTAGCCTCGAATCACACCCTTTGCTAGCCATATGTAAGGCAGTGTTGCCATCGTTGTCTGTGGCATCAACGGCGGCGCCATTCTCCAGGAGGAACCTCACCACCTCTTCGTGCCCCTCGCTCGCAGCTGCATGAAGTGGCGTTACACCATGGTCATTATCTTTCACGTTGGCTGACGCCCCCTTTTGCAGGAGAGCAGTTACGCTAGCCAAATCGCCTTTCGTTGCAGCGTCTAACAATGCATCCGCAACCGACTTCTCGACTTCCTTCGAGCTCGAACTCCATCCTTGCCTTCTGTCGTAAACCTGTATTATGTGGAAACCGAAAGGGGTCCGCACAACCTGGCTCACCTCGCCATTCTTCAACGAGAAGGCAACATCCTCAAAAGGCTTTGCCGTGCGGCCGCGCGGGAAGTATCCAAGGTCTCCCCCTTTGGCTGAGGATGGACAATCGGAGTGCTTCGACGCGAGGGTTGAGAAATCCTCCCCCTTTCTTAGCCTTTCAAGCAGGCTCTCTATCTGGGCTCTCTTCTTTTGGATCAATTCTGGAGGATCGGTCTCGCTTGCACGTATCAGGATATGCCTTGCACCGACCTCCTCATCATGTTTGAGTTCTTTCTTGTGATCTTTATAGGACTGTGCCGTTTCTTCAGAAGATGTTACCTCTGTCAAGTCCGAGTCGTTGGCTGCCGTTGATCGTCCATAGCAAGCTCGCTTCGTGTCATTAGGATTCTTCAGAACCAATTCGTCGTCACTAACACTCACAATCTCGAGAGAGAAATAATCAAACCCTCTTTCCAATTTGCTGAACTTGACTACTCTCCCGTCATGCGTCCCGATTGCCCCGCGTGCAACGACTTCTCGATCGGCCTGGAAGTCCAGAACCTCAGGATAATGTACCATCTTCTCCTCTCCGGAGGATCCGAGAACAAAAGGACTTACGACAACGCCTTCCTCGCCAGGTGGAACATAATAGCCTTTGAACTCCCAGGTTCCGGCCAGCAATTTGAGTACCTTCTGCTTCTCATGACTCGAGCCCCCGCAGCTCAAGATTACACTAGACAGCGCAAGCCACACCAAACACTCACCTAAGATACTACGCTTGAACATTCAAACCCCTTTCCCTCCGTGAGCGGCAGAGGACTGTGCCGGACACCCTGCTCGCCTTGACCCACAGGTATTGTGTGCCCTCGCCTTTGAGACTGAGCACGTCCAGCCCGCCGGAACGGCAGGCTCTCCTCACCTGGGCTATGGAGATGCGCGAGCCCAGCCAGGCCGGATGGTCAAGTCCTAACGGTCCAGCCGGCTGGCTCGGTTCGGTAGCTTCCGCCGCGCCTGCCACATGCCCCGAGTCGATAGGCCCGACCCGCCCTCCCGTCCGCCTCGGACCTACGGTTTCTCCTCGATCCGTCGCTTTCCCCAGCCCACCTGCGGGCTTCGATCCCACCGGATCCCCCGAGACTCCCTGCACCGATTCCACATCCTTTTCTCTCGAGCCAAATCTTCTCATCAGCGCTTGAACCCGTGAACGCAGTCTGAGTCGGTCGCGGAGGCCCTGGGGCGTGTTGTTCACCTGGAAGTAGAAATGCCCTCCTGGCCTAAGCACGCGACCCGCTTCCCGGATGTACTCCTCCACGATGCTCACGCTGGGTATGTGTTGAAACGTAATATAGGAGAAAATGAAGTCGAAGGAGGCGTCGCTGAAGAGGCCGAGAGCGCGCCCGTCGCCTGCGTGAAGGCTCACGTTCTTGAGCTCGCGTAGATTCTCCTGAGCACGTGAGATCATCTCGGCAGACACGTCGAGCCCGTGGACCCTCGCAAACTGACGAGCGAGACAGCGCGTCATGCGCCCGATTCCACATCCGATTTCCAGTACCGTTTCCCGGCCACTGAAAGGGATCTCCGACTCGACCAGGAATCGCTCGGCAAGTATGTCGCCCCATTTCCAGAACTCTTCCCAGTTCTGGTCGTCGTACGGTCTGTACGATGAGACGTAGTAAGTCGCGTTCTCCCGGGCCTTGGAGTCCCAGAAGCGCTTCATCATCGCAGTCTCGCGACCCATTTCTCTGGCACCAGCCTCTCCGCTAAATCACATAACGAGAAGAGGCGGACGGACGGTCCCTCGCCGCCGGGCTGACCGGCAGCTACCCCGGCCAACTCCTCTCAACACAAGAGGCACGCCTCCCGCCAGTCGGCTGGAACGGCGCCCCCCTTGCGGCGCCCCGTGGCCAAGCTCTCAACGCAGCAAGACCATTTTGCGCGTGGCCACCTTGCCCGCGGCTTCAAGCCTGTAAACGTAAATGCCCGAAGCCGCCGGCTTCCCGGATTCATCCTGGCCCTCCCAGACGGCGACGTGCCTCCCGGGGGTCAGGTGTCTCGCAACAAGTGTTCTAACCGTCTTCCCGGTCAGGTCGTAAACACGAAGTGAGACATCTGCGGGCTGATCCAGATTGAATTCGACGTGCGTGACCGGGTTGAAAGGATTGGGATAGTTCTGCGACAGGGCAAAGCCCGGAACCCCCGGCACGGGCTCGACGTCCATCGGGCCGCGTATCAGGAAGAAGGCATCGCTCGTGTCCGCGGAGGCATTGAGATCCCCGT
Source organism: Candidatus Eiseniibacteriota bacterium (assembly GCA_043797775.1). Lineage (GTDB taxonomy): Bacteria > Eisenbacteria > RBG-16-71-46 > JAFGJU01 > JAFGJU01 > JAZDPI01. Next base: position 12,717 of record JAZDPI010000082.1, on the reverse strand, counting down.
CGTACGCCACTATTCTCACGAGGCAGCTATCGGAGCGTGTGTCCGGGACCGTCCACACAAAGGGTGAACCTCCCACCCATTCCCTGACGATCACGTGCGGAAACGTCGCACCTCCATCAATCGAGTAGTAAATGCTCACCGAGTCCACGCCGAAATTGTCCGTTGCGATCCACTTGACGGTGTCAGGATGATCGGCGTAGAAGACTTCACCGCCGTTGGGTCGAAGCACGACCACTGAAGGGTGCAGGGCCGCGGGAAAGTCCTCGAACACCATGTTGCTGATCCTCAACTCGTCTATCGCACCTGCGAACGCGTTACCGGCGGCAGGGTCGTTCCCCAACCCCAGATCGTAGTCGTTCACGGCGATGGGGATTTCGGTACCGAAGTCGTACGAGGTATCGCAGACGCCGTCTACGAACAACCGGGAGATCTGACCGTCGTACGTGCCGGCCACGTGGTACCACTCACCCGCCTGCCAGTAGTCTCTCCTGCTCTTGAGCCAGCGCTCGGTCGGGCCGGAGTGCTCGGTCTTGAGAGCAAGCTTCCCGTCGTCATTGTGGTCGATGAGCAAGGAGTACGCGCTCCCCTTGACGACGATCCCCTGCCAATCACCCGGGGCTCCGCCGGGCTCGATGTCGGCCGCAGGCTTGATCCACGCCTCAAGCGTCAGCGAATCCGCTATGTCGAGCGACGGACTGCCGGCTACGAGCACCCTCTCGTCGCCCGAGTCAAGGACCACCGCGTTTCCAAACCGTCCCTCACTCGTCCATTCTGCTCCATTCTCAAGAGTCCCGTGGTTGGAGTAGCCTGACGAGTCAAAGGCGTCGCTGCCGCTTCCCTCTTCGAGATGCCAGAGCGCGACCACGCCCGGTATACATTGTATGCTGAACACAGCATCGCTCGTGTCTGCCGAGGAGTTGAGCGAGCTATCGTGGGCAACAATTCTCACGAGGCAGTTGTGCGAAGGAGTGTTCGGCACGGCCCACGTGTACGTGGAGTCATTCTCCTCTTCGGCCGCCACGGCGTACGGAAACGTCGCGCCGCCGTCGGTCGAGTAGAATATGCCGATCGAATCTACGAACTGGTTGTCGGTCGCGACCCAGGTGATTTCGTACTCGCCTCCGACATACAGCCTCTCGCCGCCGTTAGGTGTGACCACGGTCACAACCGGCGGAACGCTCTCGCCTATTGTGAAGTCGGAATCACTCACGTCCTCTCCTGCATTGAGCCCGCCATCGTAGGCAGCGACTCTTATGCGATTGAGAGTCCCGGGAAGCGCCAGCACGTCCCAGGTGAACGATGAGTCATTCGCCTCGCTCGTCGCGATCGTGTAGGGCCAGGTCAACCCGCCGTCGGTGGAAAGGTAAATGTTCACTGAATCGACGACACCGTTGTCCGTCGCTACCCACTCGATCTCGAACTCGTCATCGATCTCGAGCCACTCGGCCCCGTTGGGAGACACCACGGTGACGGAAGGCTCGACGTCGTCAATAATCTGGAAGGTTTGATCGCTGACGTCGCTCCCCGAAAACGTCGACGGATCGTATGCGGTCACCCTTATCTTGCACTGCGATTTCGGACGCGAGGGGGCCGTCCAGAGATAGGGCGGAGGGTCGGAAACGACGTCGATTATGGTCGGGTAAGTAGTCCCCCCATCGGTCGATAGTCGGATCATGACCATATCGATGCCGTCGGGATCCCAGGCCTCCCATTGAATCGACACGGAAGAGGATACTTGATACGACTCTCCCCCGTTCGGCGCCAGCACCGTGACTATGGGGGCCCGGAAACGGAAATCGACGTTGCTCGTATCCGGGGGGACGCCGATGGTTTTCGGATCCGATTCCCAGTGCTCGGGTATCGAGGCAACAACGCTGTATGTTCCAACGGGGAGCCCCGTGAGGTAGTAGTAACCGCCGGTTTCGGTCGTGTCGCTGACGCTCACGGGCCCGGTGCAAGACACGATGGCGCCCGCGTAGCCCGTGCTTGTGGCGTCGTCGATAACGCGACCGGCAATCGTGTGCCTGTGCGTGGAGCCCGGCAAGTCGGGTACGAGCGCGGGATCGCCTATCATCACCATCCCGTACCACCATCGCGGGGCACCGCTGGGGTATGAGTCGTGCGCTGCGTTGAACCACGGCACGAAGGCCGCGCCGACGTGGTTGGATTGGCCGAGCATGGTGTAGAAGTTTGAATCAAGCCACTGGCCGCCCGTCTTGGTAGATCCCCACGCCACAAGGCCGTAGTCCTGGTTGAACGCGATTGTCCCGCCCAGGTACTGAACCGTGTAATCGCAACCTGAGCAAACAAAGAGGGAGTAGAACAAGCCTTCGGGGTCGATGCTCATGTAGTCGCTGTTGTAGACGTAGGAGAAGTTGGATCGCGAGTTCTGATAGAACCCGTGTCCGCCGGGATATCCGTGCGAGCGCAGCAGAACCAACTGATAGTCGACCGTCATGTGGTTGGTCTTGTAGTCGGTCGCCGTTGCGTTGTTGCCGGGGCTGCTCCCAATGTCGTAGACGGCCGTCACGTCGTTGTAGATCTTTGCAATACTGGCTGAGTCTCCTCCCGAACCCGGTACCATGTCCCCCCAGTCGTCATCCACGTAGGCCAGGCCGCCGAAATCCGGGAATCCGGGTACGAGATTGCCGACTCTATACTGGTGATTCTTGTTGAAGTAGTTGTTGAGAAGCTGGGCGGGATCTCCCATCGCGGACAAGGACTGCACCCAGAGTCGCCCCACCCAGATTTCGATCTCCTTCTGAGAATCAGACCAGCCGTCGTATTTTCCGTTGGCGGGAGTCACGGTCCCGCCCGCCCCATCGTCGAGCCACGTGCCGTTCATGTCCATGAAGAAAATGTCGCACGGGAAGTCCTCATACTCCGGCGGGTCTCCTCCGCTTCCGTCCCAGTCCTGCATGAGCTCGTAGACGGCGTAGGGGAGTGTTCCCACGAACACCGCGCCGACCAGGCCGGACGGCTCACCGTAAAGTCCAATGAGGTATGCGCGCAGGTCCTCCGCGGTGCCGCCTGAGACAAGAGAAACGAGCGACGTGTAGCCCTGCACGCTCAGATCGCTCTGATAAGTGGCGATGGAGCTCGAAATGCTGGGGTACAGGGAGCTCTGAACGACGATCACGATTCTGCCTCCCTGGAGAGCCGCCTGGGCAGCCTCACGTCCGGGTGCATTCCCGGAGTCAGGCGTGCGCATGGACTCGGGCCCAAGTCCGGATTCCTGCGGGTGCACAGGTTCGAGCTCGCGCACTTCGAGTGGACCCGTCGCCTTCCAAACCGGGTGGGGAAGGCGCTCCACGCCAGGCGGAGCCATCCATCTGGTGGGCAGCGGCTCGTTGAGCTGCGCCGACGCGATTGGGGCCAGTAGGACGAGCGCAACCAGTGTTGCGGCTATGATCGCTGAATGAGTTGCCGTTGAATGACCGATCTCCGGATGACGCATAGCTGTCTCCTCTTTCTCAAGTCAACAAACATGGCTCACGCGACGGGGTTCGCAGCTCCGCCTGTGGGCACGACCTTCCATAGCCTTCCATAGTTGGGGACCTCCCTCACGCGGCGAGTCTCTCAGGTGTCGCAGACAAAAAAGCCTCGACCTGAGGTCGAGGTTCAACGGTGAGAATCAAACACAAATTTGGCGCATGAGGCTTCCGCAGCAACTTCCTTGTAACCTAGTTCAATAGAAACCCGCCACCGCCTTATCCCTATGTGACCCATTAGTATAGCAGGTCGGCTCCGCCCAGTCAAGACAAAAGGGAACGCGGGCCGGCCGGCCACCGGACGCTCAGGCTTGCGTGCCTCTCGGACCCGTGCACGGCCCCTCGCGACGCCATCTCGCCCGTCGCGTCACTCGGACACCTTGAACGTAATCAGAACGCTCACCGATTTGTTGAAGTGCAGTTTCCCGAACCGCCAGGCCATGATTTCCTCTTTCGTACACTTGCTCACGGCCTTGCCCAGGTTGTTGCTCACTATCTTGGCCGATGTGACAAAGCCCTCCGCGTCTATGGTGATTCGCAAGGTCACTCTTCCTTTCAAGGGTTGCGTCGCCGGGACCTCATCCCGATAGCAACTGACGAGACCCTTCAGTTGATCCTCTATCACATTTGTCAGATCCGGAAGCGACACCTTCTTGTCGCTGCAGACGATCCTCTCCACCGTAATCTCTAATCTCCGCATTAGGCTGGAGAAATCCACCATCAACTTGACGTTGCCGGATTGAAGGCTGCTTCCTCCCCTCGAGAAGGGGGCGAAGCAAACAGCCGGGTTGGGCACGCCGCTGGGGAGAGGAAGAACCTGTCTAACGGTTTCAAGCTCTCCGTCCTCGTTCCGGCGCACCTGGCTGTCGACCGCAACGAACGACGTATAGAACGTAAGCAGATTGTATGTGAGGCCCAATTTCGTGATTTCTCCGCTTCTCGCGTCGTCTTTGCCCGCGCCAGCGAGATCGTCGAGCGCCGCAATCCTGTGGCGCGCCCAGAGGTATCGCAGAGCTGCGTTGCGGTGACTCGGAATCGTCTCGACGACTTCGCATATGTTTGCGCGCGGCCGGTCCGCTGCCAGACCGCGAAGGGTTATCTGCCCGCGAAGCTCTCCGCGCCACTTACCGAAGACGACGACGGGCCGTTCGGCCATCACATCGGGTATCGAAAGCGGCTCCGTGTCGTACACGTCGAAGCCGCCGAAGTCGATACCGACCTGCGTGAGCACCGGAAACTGAACGTATCGTCTGAACCTTTCAGCCTGGGGTCCCGCCTGGCTTTCGTTCGCTACCACAAATGGCTCGCCCATGCCCGCACGGGCCATCCCTTCTATTATGTAGCGATTCACACTCTTACCTATCCCGAAGACAAATACGTTTGCGTTTTCGAGAGCCCCGCGGATCAGCTCAAAGGCCTGCCTCTCGACGTCGACATAGCCGTCCGTTGTGATGACAATCGAGCGCGAAAAGCCCTCCGCGCGCGGGAAACTCAGTGCTCTCTCCAGTGCTGGCAGAAGCTCCGTGCCGCCGCCACCGCGCTGGTTGTCAATCAAATGCGTCGCTTTCTCGATGTTCTCGCCGATCGCAGGGACGGAGTTTTCTGCCATGACGTCCCAGCCTCCCGAGAACAACAGCACATTGAACATGTCGCTGGGGCGGAGGTTCACGATGATGTCCCTCAACAGCTTCTTTGAGACCTCGAGGGGAAAACCCATCATCGAACCGGATACGTCGACGATGAAGATATACTCGCGCGGCAGAATCTCACGCGGCGAGATGTGCTTGGGCGGCTCGACCATGAAGAGGAAGAAGTTCTCCTTCTCGCCTTCGTAAAGCAGAAGCCCGGACTCTATTTCGTCTCCCGCCAACTGATATCTGAGCACGAAGTCCCTGTTCCCGCCGCTCTTCTCCCTCGGGTCCAGCTTGACGGCGGCCGAATTGAGCCGGTCATAGCGAGTCCTAACGCGATGTGATGTGCTCGCGACGCTCCGTATCGGCAGGCCGGCGGACAGATAGACGGTGATGTCGAAGCCGTACGTGGCCGGCTCGCCCTCTCTCAGGTACGGGGTCTCCACGAACTTGTCCCTCTCGGGCGCAAGCTCTCTCGGTGTGTGCGAGTAGCGCGGCCCCACGACCGTAGGGTAAACGAACTCATACACGCCCTCCGTCGGCACCAGCAGTTCCGTGTAGCTCAACTCGACTTTGATCTCGTCGCCGGGCAGGATGTTGGCCACGCTCATTTGGAAAACGTTCGGACGCTGCTCTTCGAGCAAAGACGCTGTCCTGCCTTCCTCCCGCGCCTCCTCGTATTCCTGTCGGGCCCGCTCACGTTCCCTGATCTCCGCCGCAATCGTCCTGAGGCCGATGGTCATCTTCATCCCGTAGACCGCTGCGCGCGTTGAGGCGGGGAAAGCGTATATGGCCTCTAGGGTGGTCGCACCCTCGTTCCTGTAGGTCTGGGTCACTCTGACGTCGGCAATGACGCCCGCAATGCTCACTTCGGCAGAAGTGCTCTTCAGGGGCAACTGATCCAAATCCGGATCGTCGCTTCTGACCAGGAAATAGGGCGACAGTGTCTTGTCGCAGGCGGCAACATCCCCGGCCCCCTCCACCACGGCCAAACCCGCGAGGCCGCCAAGCAACAGCACAATTGCGGCAACGAAGCCCCCAGCAGGTATTGACATCCTCTTCATTGCGCACCTCCTTGTCACTGTCGCGCCTCCGCCCCCACCAGTATCACAAGCATGAACAATGCCAGAAAAGTGACGGACACGGCGAGCCTTCCTGACCGCCGATGTGCCGATTTTTCACCGGATAGGCGCCAGCCGGGGTACGGGAACGGGCGCGGGAATGTCCGATGGGAGACGCGCACTGGGGAGAAGAGTACCGGGGAGACGGGAGCCTGCCAGAACGGTATATTCCGCACAGAATTAGATATGATTCGGAGTAACCAGCAAGGCGTGACGTTTTGGGTACGGGTGGGTACGGGTGTCCCCCTCGGGCACGGACTTGCGGGGCGGCCGCCCGGGGAAGGAGCCCGCAGCCCCTCGCGCCGTGCACCTCCGGCCGCGACCCTCCTGGCCGGAACCCGCCTTCCCGGAGGCGTTCCGGCGACACCCCTAGTTGGGCTCCACCAGCCCGCCCATGAACGTGCTCGCGTTCTTCACAAAGAACACCGTCGGCAGTCCCTCAGAGAGACTTGCCAGGCGCTCGGCATAGGCTTCCTCCTCTCCCGCCGCCGGCGTTGCAAGCCCCATGAACACAACGTCTGCACTCGAGCTTTCCTCGCATATCAGTTCCTGCACGCTCATGCCCTTGGGCTTGAGCACGACTCTCGCCTCCGCACGGATGCGAATTTGTGCGATCAACTTCTTGAGGTAGTTCTCCGTCTGTGCCTTCGCCATTTCGTTGGAAGCGACGCTTATCACCTGGACTTTCGCCCCGCGCCAGTCGGCATTGCGAGTGAGCAGGAAGGCGAGAAGAAGCATCAGATCTCCGTTGCGCTGAAGGCCTCCCCACCAGACGTGGACCGTACGCCTGACGCCTTCCCGCAGGCAGGGAGCGCAGGTCTGTATTCTTCCTATGAGGAATGATTTGTTGACACGTTCGAGCCGCCGCATGGCTCTGAGAAACTCCGCCAGTCGTTCCTTCTCCTTCGCCCAGCCGAGAAGGACGGTGTTGCTCTCTATGCCGGCCATCCCGTTTGCCTGCGCCACGTCTACTATGCCCTCCACGACGTCTCCGACAACGTCCACCTCGGCAAAGGCTACGAGCCCATCCTTGTCGAGGACCTGCTGCATCTCGCCCTGCATCCTGGGAACGTCGATTTCCTTATCGAGCAGGTCTCCGACGACCAGTTGGCACGCCGTCACGAGGCCCCTGCCCTGGCTGAACCAGTGTCCAAAGCGCACAAGATCCAGGTGGCGTACCGGATCGGAGACGAACACCAGGATGTGCGGGCGCCAGTTTCGGGCGCCCATGGGGCGACGCCCCAACTGAATCAGCGTCCAACGGATCAACGTCTCGTAGAGGCCGCGACGTACGTCTCCCGACGTGGAACTGCGCTCTCTGCGGGATAGAACCGACCACAGCAACACCTCGGCGGCTATCGCGACGATGCCGGCCGCGGCGTTGATGAGAAACATCACGGCGGCACACATCGCACCCCCGAGAAGATTGACGAACCATGGAGCTCGCACTCTGGGGCGCCACGAAGGATCACAACTGAGTGTTTCTACGGCCGCCACGATGTTGAGCGTCCCATAAACCGTCAAGAAGAACATTGTGACGACGGTTGCCACGGCGTTCAGGTTGCCCAGAAAGACCGCAGCAAGAGCTATGGCCAGCGAGAGAGCTATCCCGGGCGTAAGCTCCCTCCAGTCCCCGGTCTGTCTCCCCAGGAATCCAGGAACGAATCCATCGCGGGCAAGAGCCTGAAGAGTGCGGGGCGCCCCGAGAATCGAGCCCACGGCGGAAGAGAAGATGGCGGCCCACAGACCGGGTAGAACGAGCCAGGGACCGAGAACGGCAAGGCGCGTCCATATCAGCGAGTCTCCGCGCAATTCAGACGGACTTGCCCCAACGGTAAGCAGAACCGGGACGACGAGATATATGACGAAGCCTACGAGCACGGCCAGGATGGCCCCGAGGGGGATCGCCCGAGCCGGATCGCGAAGGTCCCCTGACAGCCCCAGACCGGCCATCACCCCCGTCACCGCAGGAAAGAACACCGCGAACGCGGCCCAGAAGGTAATCTCTCCCGAAGGGACTCCGGAGAAGGAGACTCCTCCCGAAGACTTCAGAAGCACGCCGAAGGTCAGTGCGAGAAGCGAGACGGCCACCAATATCATGAGCGGAACCTGAACCCTCAGCGCGAGGTTCGCACCCAAGAAGGCAAGAAAACCCACGATCACAACTATCAGCAGAGCCGCCGACTGCAGGGGAATCGCCGGCCAGACGAACCGCAAAGATTCGGCGAAACCGTAAGAGTACAGTGTCACCGAGAAAACCTGGGAGAGAAACAGAGGCAGCCCTATCGCCCCCCCTATCTCCAGCCCCAGACTTCTCGAGACTATGAAATAGGCGCCGCCGACCCCCACGCGTGAATTCGTGGCCACGGAGGAAAACGAGAGGGTGGTTATCAGAGTGATCGAATTCGCGAGCGCTACGATGATCAGCGTGCGAATCAGCCCCATGTGTCCGACGATCCAGCCGAATCTGAGGTACATGATCACACCCAGAATGGTCAGGACGGTCGGCGTGAAGACGCCCAGGAAGGTGCCGAGCTTCTTTTCGTCTTGAGCCTTCATCGAAATCCGCGACGGGTTGGTTCCGGCCGAATTTCCGGGGCGGCCCGGGTAGGTTCATCTCACTCTTGTGCTCGCCATCTTTCACCGTGCAAGGCGGCACCCTCACACGGTTCAGCGTTAACCGCGCGCGACGCCCGCAAAATACCACGCACCAAAGGCAAAGTCCACTCAATCACAACACTCGTCGCTTCCCGGCGCGACGGGACAGACGTTGCCGGTGACGGGCGAATCCACAGGCGGGCCGTGCGGACATTAAATCATCTTCTCCAGAAGACCACACTGATCCTTGGTTCCCAGCACTATCAGGGAGTCTCCCGGGTGTATCGTGTAGCTGGGAGAGGGGTTGAACTCGAAGCTCCCGTCCTGGCGCTTCACGGCGAGCACCATGGCACCGGCCTTCTGCCTGATCTCCGAGTCAGCGAGAGGTTTCCCGGCGACGGAGAAGTTCTCGCCCAGGCGCAGCTCTTCAATACACAACATCACTTCGCCGGGCTTCACTATCGTGTCCAGAAAGTCTATCGTCGCAGGCTTCAGTGCCATCGATGCCATTCGTCTTCCCCCTATCACGTAGGGAGACACGACCCTGTTCGCGCCCGCTTTCCTCAGCTTGGCCTCCGTGTCGAGGTCGCTCGACCGCGAGACGATGAAGATGGAAGGATTGAGCACTCTGGCGGTAAGGGTGATGAAAACGTTGTCCGCGTCCGAATCCACTGCCGCCACGAGGCCCTTGGCCCGTTCTATCCCCGCCTCCTCCAGGACGTCGTCGTCCGCCACGTTGCCGACAACGAACGGGATTTCGCGCGCCGTCAGCTCCTCTGCGTGTCGATCATTGTTGTCGACAACCACGAAGGGGACGCCGTGCTCCTCGAACTCCTCGGCGATCTGATGCCCGACGCGACCGAAGCCGCATATGATGTAGTGGCCTTCGAGCTCCCGCAGAATCCTCTGCATTCTTCTCCTCCTCGTGAAACCTCTAACGTGTCCCTCCAGCACAAACTCGAGAAGCCTTCCTATAGCAAATCCTACGGTTCCCACGCCTGCCAGTATCAGGAAAATCGTGAGAATCCGTCCCTCAGGAGAAAGCTGTCTGACTTCCCCGAATCCCACGGTGCTAAGCGTGATGACGACCATATAGAGGGTGTCGAGAAAAGTGAACTTCTCCAGAAGCATGTAGCCGCCCGTGCCGGCCAGGAGAATCACAATGAGCATCAGCAGGGGTTTGAGCACCCTGTCGAGCGGATTTGGAGATTCCATGGCACCCCTCGCATACCACAGGGTTCCACGCGCGTCAACTGCCATCAGTTCCTTGTCCGACCTCGAAACTTCTCGCCTCGGCACACCTCCCCCCACCTCAACGTCACCTATCAGCCGTTGTTGACGCGGGCGACCCGGGCGTGAGAGAATCACCGATTGCACAGTTTTGAGATCGAGTCTTTGTACCTTAGAAGTTGAGGCTTACCTGCGTCACGGAGAAAGATAAGCATGTTCACTACGTTTGAAGCCGCTCAGTCCTACATCCGTGAGAACCAGATTCGGATGATTGACCTCAAGTTCACGGATCTCGCCGGCCGCTGGCATCACGTCACGCTGCCCGCCAGTCAGTTTGATCAAGAACTCGTGAAGAACGGAGTGGCGTTCGACGGCTCCGCGGTCGGGCTGAGGCCCGTGAAGGCCGGGGACATGGTTCTTCTTCCCGACTTGTCCACCGCCTTCCGTGACCCGTTCTGGGACGTTCCCACACTCAGTTTTGTCTGTGCAGCGTACGAGGCCGATGATAAACAACCGTTCGTGCGTGACCCGCGCAACATCGCCGCACGCGCGGAGGACTACATGCGGGAGCTCGGCATCGCCACCGAGAGCAGATGGGGGCCGGAGTACGAGTTCTACGTGTTCGACAGCGTCTGCTTCGAGAACAGAGTGAATTCCGCCTCTTACACGGTGGAGAGCAATGAAGCCGACTGGCAAAGCTCGAGAGGCGGCCACGGCCACCTGATTCCCCTGCACGGCGGCTATCACGCCATCCCTCCGAAGGATCAGCTGTTTAACCTGCGCACGGAAATGGTTCTCGTCCTGGAGTCGATGGGGATAGAGGTGAAGTATCACCATCACGAAGTCGGCGGACCGGGACAGTGCGAGATCGAAACCCCGCTCCTCAGCATGGTGCGATGCGGCGACGTGACGCAGATTGTAAAGTACGTCACGAAGATGACCGCCCACCGCAATCACAAAACCGTTACATTCATGCCGAAACCGCTTTTCGGAGAGGCCGGTAACGGAATGCACTTCCACCAGCAGTTGTACAAGGGAGACCGCAACATCTTCTACGATTCAGGGGGTTACGGCAAGCTGAGCGAAACCGCCCATTTCTATATCGGCGGCCTCTTGACCCACGGGCCTGCGGTTCTCGCCTTCACCAATCCCTCTACCAACTCGTACAGACGGCTCGTGCCGGGATACGAGGCTCCCGTGAGGGCGTTCTTCAGTCTGGGCAATCGCAACGCGGCAATCAGAGTTCCCAAGTATGCGGATCAGCCCGACACTGCGCGATTCGAATTCCGCCCTCCCGATGCAACGTGCAACATCTACCTGGCGCTGGCAGCGCAGTTGATGGCCGGCATTGACGGCATTCGCCGCAAGATCGATCCGAGCAAGGCAGGTTTCGGGCCCATCGACCAGAGTATCGTTACGTGGGACGAGGAGCAGCGCAAGTCCATCAAGCCTCTGCCGGGCTCCCTGCGCGAAGCTCTTGACGCACTGGAGCGCGACAACGATTTCCTTCTCGCGGGAGATGTCTTCGACCGCGGCCAGATCGAGGAATGGATAAAGGTGAAGCGGGAAGAGTACTACGGCGTGCGTAACCGCCCGCATCCTTTCGAAATGGCCATGTACTTTGACGTGTGAGGGAACGCGCGCGGGCAGGAGCGGGAAGGTCGCCGGGAATCACCGGATCGCCGCCAATCACGCTGTTGAGACCATTATTCGTCTCACTTCGCTGAGGCACCGCTCGAGGGCAAAGACGAGAATTTCTGAAACGAGCGCTCGACTCTGGCGCTCTGCCTTGAAACCGAGTCCTCCACCTCGAGGACAAGGTGATACGCGCCGTCTCTCAAGGCAGAGAGATCAATTGAAAGCTGTTCCGCGCTGGAAGGGCTTCCCACTTCCCGTCCGAAACTGCTGAGAATGTAGGGTTGCCTCAGCCCGAACAGGGATGTAAGGCCGCTCCAGAAACCACCCTTAGTCTTCCCGGTTGGAATCATCGAGTACTTTGTAACGAAGCGGTATCGTCCGTCCCGGTCCGGAGCGAGATTGTATACTTCGTAGTAAAGTTTGGGCGGACTCGGCGCGAAATACGTCTCGGAAGGATTGGGGAGTATCCTCGTGCCGCCGGCAGCCCCGGCGTACCCATGCGGGACCAGATAGGCCAGCTTGATGTCGCTGATACTCAGGCTGTCCCGCGAAAGCCGCGGAACGGTCATGCTCTCTTCCCCAAGCCCGAGCGTCCCCGATACGGAATCCGGCACCGCTACGGCTACGACGTAGTTACCGGGAGGAAGACTGACGTTGAGTTCCCTGATGAGAATCGCCTCCACGCCGGGGTCGGCGTAACTGCAAGCGTCCTCGAGAGTGGTATTGACGCGAACGAGCTCATTCCACAGGCTGTCGAACACCACCACCTCCAGCGGCACCTGTTTCCAGTTTCCTTTTGTGACCTTGTCAAGGGGAATGCCGACGTAGAGCTCCTGCTCGACGCCCGCTTCTCTCAAGAAGCCGGCGCTGGCGACAAAGACCTGAAAGATCTGCGTCCCGTAGTAATGGGCGTAGTAGGAGGGACTGTAATACGCCCTTCTCTCGAACTCGCTGGGCTTTCCCCAGTGGGGCCACTGGGTCGCCAATTTCAGATACTGGAAGTCGCCG
>JAZDPI010000032.1:0-2006 GCA_043797775.1 Candidatus Eiseniibacteriota bacterium | reverse complement strand
CTTGACCTTTTTTCTGAATTCCTTCCAGAATTCGTGCGGCACTTCGTTGGGCACGTCGAGCCGCCATCCGTCGATGCCCACGCGGTCCGTCCAGAAATCGGTTACGTCAAAGACGTACTTTCTCACGTCCGCATTATACGTGTTCAGTTTGGGCAGGTCTCCGAACCCCCACCAGCACTCGTAGCTCGGCTTGGGCTCCTTCACCACGGGAAAGCTGTGGATCGTGTACCAGTTGACGTATCGAGACGCAGGTCCGTTGTCGACTATGTCCTGAAACGCCCAGAACTCGTAGCCGGAGTGGTTGAAGACGCCGTCAAGGACTATCTTGATGTCGCGCCCGTGTGCCTCTCTCAGAAGAGTCTCGAAGGTTTCGAGGGTCCCGAAGCGATGGTCTATCTTCATGTAGTCCTGAGTGTTGTATTTGTGATTGGACGTGGCCTCGAAGATGGGATTGAAGTAAATCGCGCTCACTCCCAGACTATCCAAATAGGGAAGTCCGTCGATGACGCCCTGGAGGTCGCCTCCGAAGAAGTTGAAATTGGCGGGGCCGGCGTCCCACTTCACCGTTCCGGGCGGGTCGTTCGAGGTGTCGCCGTTTCTGAAGCGTTCGGGGAAGATCTGATAGAAGACTGCGTCCCTGACCCACGCGGGCGTTTCGAAAAGCAGGGAGTCGTTGAGGGCGAGGTTGAACGCAGCGGCCGAGTTGAGTGTGGACGAATGGGATTCGTCTCCGTGATAGAAGACCTCCTCTGAAGCGTCCCGCAGTTTGAAGACGTAGCTGAGCGTCCCGCTTCCCGAAGGAACGGCGACCCTGTAGTATTCGAAAACGCCGTCCTGAGCGAGCCACTTCATGGGAAACTCCCGTGCACCACCTTCGACGGGAGTGCCCCCTGAAGACCCCGGGGCGCCGCCGAGTGCCACCACCGAGCAATACTCCACGTCCCCCTTCTTGACTCTCAGTCTGAGCGACGCCGTCTGCTCGTCGGACCACTGCGAGTACGGCAGTCCAGTGTCGTGATACAGTGCTTCGGCGAGGATCTTGCCGTCACCCCTCTTTGCCGGCTGCCTGAATCGATCATAGTCCCCGACTCGCAGGATGGAGTTGTGACCTCCGAACCCGTCCGGCGCCTTCAGCTCCTGGCCGGGGTCGTGGTACCATTTGGATCCGTTGACGACGAACTTGTACTGGTATTCACCCTCCAGGAGCTCGAGGGTGACGGTCCAGAGACCGGTGGCTTCGTCGAATTCCGTGGGCTGCGCGTTCGGGCTCCAGTTGTTGAACGTGCCTGCCAGGGTCACTGTCTCCGCAGGCACGGGGGACGCAAACCTAAACGTCACTCCGAATTTCCGCGCTGCGGCAGAAGAGTGCGGCAGCACCGCGACCAGCATGAGCGCCAACCCCAGGGTACAAATCCTTCCGAATCTCATCACGCCTCCTCGTCGTTCGCGGATTCACGGCGCGGACGCCGGCCCAGGGCCGGGCGTCCAGTCCCAGTTTCGGTGTCGGGCATGCGTGGAGAGGATTGTGCCACAACCTCGCGGCCCGCACCACAGCAATGTTGAGCCCTGGCATCAGAGCCGGGGAGCAGTTTTCTCTTGACCGCACTGCGACTCTTTGTTCCAATCGGCCATGCATACGGGTTCCCGAGCACACGCGGAATCTTGATCCTGCCCAATCCCGTAACAAAGAGAGGAGGCTCAGATGCTCAACTTCTTCATAGTCCTCGCTTACGGCGCGTGTCTTCTCCCGCTGATGATCGCCTCGAAGAAGGGAGTCTTGCAGAAGGCCCATTTCGTAGTTTCGGGGGTGCTGGCCGCCGGACTCACGCTGCTGCTCGTGTCTCTCCGGGTCTACACGGAGGTGCTGTGGTTCGAGGAGCTCGCTCAGGCACCGAGATACTGGACGGTGTTCAAGACGCGGCTCTTCCTTTTCGTCGCGGGGTTCGTCGTGAGCCTTGCGTTTTTCTACATACACAAGCTGATTCTGGAAGCCGGTTTCAAGGCCG
>JAZDPI010000017.1:0-3482 GCA_043797775.1 Candidatus Eiseniibacteriota bacterium | reverse complement strand
CCCGTCCAGGAACTTCGCAAGATTCGGTGTGAGCTTCCCGAGCGCTATTCCGGCGCAGATGCAGAAGAAGACCCAGAGGGTGAGGTACTTCTCGAATATGGACAGCCTTCTCGAGACTTCTTTCATTCCGTTCTCCTCAGCTGTTCTGCCCCCTCAGCAGAACATGGAGACGTACCGACACTTCCCGTTCCACGGGTCTCCGGTCGGGTTTCGCACGGCCCGCCTCAGCCGAGCACCTTGAATATGTGAGCCAGAGAGAAGTACACGCCTATTGCTACTAAGACCCAGGCGGTTATCGGCCGAACCCAACGGTCTATTTGGGTGACTTTGTTGAAAGCGACACCCAGCCTCTGTGTGCCGAACCCGACTACCGTCGCGAACACAACGACGGGCAAGGCCGTTCCAAGTCCATACAGTGCCGGAAGCAGAATGCTCGAATGGTACTTCAGCGCGAGCGGCACGAGGCTCCCGAAGAAAAGCGCCGCGGAAATCGGACAGAAGCTGAGCGCAAAGACTATCCCGAGTAGCCCCGCTCCCCAGATGCCCCAGGATTCCGCTCGTCTCTGAACGCGCTGGGAAGCACCGGCTCCGGGCAGGCCAATGTTCAGGAATCCGAGGAGAACCATCCCTACGAGTATGAGCAGGGGGCCCAGGATCTTATTCATGTATTCCTGGAGCAGGTTCGAGACTCTTGAGATGGAAAGGACGCTGGCCACGATGAGCACGCCCAGGACGGTGTAGGCCAGCATTCGGCCCAGTGCGTAGACGAGGCTCGTGAGAATGACCCTTCGCTCGCTCTTCATACTCTTGAGGACGAAGGAAGTCGCGGCGATGTTTGTGGCAAGCGGGCAGGGGCTTATGGACGTGAGGATGCCCAGCCAGAATGCCGAGACGGCTGCGAGCGCCTGGTCGGTCACTTTCCCTCTCCCAGGTAGGCAGTCACTTCTCGGTGCACGTATTCCTTGAAGGCCTGCTCGTCTCCGATGAGATCCCACACCTTCTCGAGATTCTTCCACGCCTCCCGCTTCCCATCCCGGATCCTAACGAGCACGAGTGACCTCGTGTACAGCTCAAAATCGCCCACGAAGTGCTTGTTTTCGGATTCGTCCACGTTGAGCGCTCGCCACTTGAGGTCGCCAGTTCCCAGTTGTTGCTGAAACGCCTTCTCAATTGCCTCGCGAGACCAGGCCTCGATTTTCCGGCACGTCGGGCAGCGCACCGTCCCGTGGAAGTAGTAGGCGATCACATACGGGGATTCGGCCTTCGCCTCGACGTTGGGTGGTGGCGCGGCCGGCGGCGTTTCTGGCACCGTTGAAGTCCGCTCCGGAGTGGGCGGCTCCCGCTCCGGCGCTCTGGAAGGGGACCGCACGGCGGTCGCACTCGGCCTTGGGGTTGGCGGGTGCATCTGCGGCTCCTGAGCCTCGCCGCTCTCCGGTCTGGTCTGTTGTTCCACCTTTCCCGGAGCCGGCGCCTGCGTTGATTGGGCGTCGGCCCTCGATTGCTCGTCCCGGCTGGGCGCAGCGGGGCGTGTCTCCGTGAAAACCAGGTACACGACGCTCGCGGCAACGAAGACGAGCAGCAAAGTTGTGAGAAGTTTCTTCGGGTTCACGTCACTCCCTTTCGCCCTCGCGAGGCCTGGGTTCGGGTTGCGGTCTGGGTTTGAGTTGCGGAGACATCACAGTTTCTCCAGCAGCTTCTCTATCTGTTTCTTGGTCAGGATCTTTCCTGCCACGACTACCTTGCCGTTTACCACCAGAACGGGCACCGCCACCGGGCCATACTCGGCGATGCGCTTGACGTCGCGGACGTGTTCTACTTCGGCGGCCAAACCAAGCTCGGCCAGGGCCGACATGACGTTCGACATCAGGGCCTCGCACCGGGGGCAACCCTGGCCCAGCACCTGAACGGAGGGGGTGGAGCAGTCATCCGGCACGTTTTCACCGAGGAAGCGGCGATACTCAACCAGCAGGGCCTTTGCATAGGCAACCTCCACCGACGGAGCGATGTAATTGCGTTTTCCTGCAAGCGCTACCAACTCGAGACCGAGTTCCTCGGACGGCTCTCCGCCGGCCGATTTCAGCTCGGCAAAGACGGCGTCGAGCCCAAGCATGCCGACTTTCATGCCGGCCACGGCGATCATTCTGAAGTCGCTGCCATCCATAGCGTCTTACCTCGCGGTTTCAGCCGCGGGCTCATCAGAGAGCTTCGCTGAGGTGCCATTGATGTCCTCTGATGCTCTCTGATCCCCTCTCATGCCCCCGATACGCTTCGGCAGGCTCCGGTACCCTACTCCTGAGGCTCTCCGACCCAGCTCTTGATCTCCTCGTCGCTTGGGATGCGGCCCGAAGACTTGACCTGCCCGTCAATCACCAGAGCGGGCGTCATCATCACGCCGGATTTCACGATCTCTTCTATATCTGTGACTTTGATCACCTTGGCGCCGCTGTTGAGCTCCTTCACGACCGCCTCGACCCTCTCCGCCAGCTTGTTGCACTTGAAGCATCCTGTTCCGAGAACTTGAACTTTCATTTCCTCCTCCTCGTTTCCTGAGACTCCCCACGCCGAACGGTCCGCCTCGGACTTCCTCGCACCGCCTGGGACTGCCTCGCATCGTCTCCGGTTGCCTCCACGCTTCAGCCCGAGATCATCCCAAACAACATTCCCGAGACCGTCGCCATCACGACGACCAACAGTATGAAGACGATTGTCTTCCTGAGCCCCATGACACTGCCGATCACGAGCATGCTGGGGAGCGAGAGGGCCGGCCCTGCGAGAAGCAGGGCGAGGGCAGGCCCCTTGTCCATTCCGCTTGCCATGAGTCCCTGAAGAATAGGAACCTCCGTGAGTGTGGCGAAATACATGAGGGCGCCGACGACCGACGCAAAGAGGTTCGCTCGGAGTGAATTCCCGCCGACGAGAGATTGGATCCATTGAGGCGGGATGAGCCCCTCGCCGTCAGGACTTCCCAGCAGAAAGCCCGAAACGAGAACGCCGCCGAGCAACAGGGGCAGGATCTGTTTCGCGAAAATCCACGTGCTGCCAAGCCACCAGCGGCAACGCCTTGCGGTTGAGCAGGTGGTCCTCGACCTGGGCGCGGGTCAGCTGGGGCGCCGTGCCGATGATTTCCGCCAGCCGCTGGACCAGCCCCCAGGCCGCATCGGATTTCACGCGCCGGTGGCTCGGCGAGCGCATTTCCTCCAGGTAAATGGCCACGCAGTAATTCGGCCGGTTGTCCGCCAGACACAGGCCATGGCGGTCGAATATTTTTCCGCGCGTGCTCGGAATGCGCACGCGCCGGACCGACTGGCGGTCCAGCCGGTCCTCGTAGCGCGCGCCCTCCTGTCCCACCTGCATATGCCAGAGGCAAGCGGCCAACAACGTCAGGAGCGCCAGCATTCCGCCCAGCACCAGGCGCAGGCGCAGCAAGTCGCGTTCGGGGAGATCCGCCGTGCTCATGCCGGGGCTTCCTCCTGTAAATTTCC
>JAZDPI010000307.1:0-2518 GCA_043797775.1 Candidatus Eiseniibacteriota bacterium | reverse complement strand
GCCGGCCTTGCCATGCCGCTTCAGCGCATCGAAACGGTCGATGAGCCCCGCAGCCGCTCGGCCCCCGGGCTCTGGGATGCCCACAAGGCCCACAGCGACGACTTCCGCAACATGCTTGGCTGGGGCGACAACAAGCTCGTCATGGCTTCGCTTCTAAAAGACTTCAAGGGAAAGGTCGACCTCATCTACATCGACCCGCCGTTCGACGTTGGGGCGGATTTCACGATGAATGTGCCCCTCGGCGACGAGAATGAGGCCGTAGAAAAGGACCAGTCCGCCCTGGAGATGGTCGCGTACCGTGACACTTGGGGCAAGGGCACCGATTCCTATCTTCAGATGATGTACGAGCGCTTGCTTCTCATGCGCGAGCTCCTATCCGAGCGGGGTTCCATCTATGTGCATTCTGACAACAACGTCGACAGTTACCTTCGCGCTGTTCTCGATGATGTCTTTGGCCGCGAGAGATTCCACGCTGAAATAGTCTGGAAACGGGCGGACAGCCACAACGACGCCCACGCCTACGGCACCATTCACGACACCATCTTCTTCTATGCGAGGGGCGACGACTTCCACTTTGAGCCACAGTATGTGCCTCTATCAGAAAAGACGGTCGACACCTGGTACCGACACGTGGAAGAAGGCACAGGCCGCCGCTACAATCTCGGCAACCTAGTCAGCCCGCATCCACGACCGAATCTGACCTATGCCTTTCAGGGTGTCCCCCCTCCCCCAAATGGCTGGCGCGTATCCCGACAACGGATGGAGGAGTACGCACGTAAGAACCTTCTTGTCGTCGTCGGAAAAGAGCGCAAGACCCTCAAGGTCAAACAGTATCTGGACGAAAGTCGCGGTCGCCAGGTCACTGATTGGTGGGACGACATAAGCCAGCTTCGAGGCTACTCAGCTGGCCTAGACGAGCGAACCGGTTATGAGACACAGAAGCCCGAAGCTCTTCTCGAACGCATCATCCAGGCTTCTTCAAACGAGGGGGACCTGGTTGCCGACTTCTTCTGCGGCTCGGGGACCACCGGCGCCGTAGCCGAGAAGCTCGGTCGCCGCTGGCTCATGGCAGACCTTGGACGTTTTGCCATCCACACGAGCCGCAAGCGCCTCATTGACGTTCAGCGCGAGCTCCACGCAGCCAGCAAACCCTACCGGGCCTTTGACGTCTTCAACCTCGGCCGCTACGAAAGGCAGTGGTGGCAGAAGGAGACCCTGAAGGGCGCTGACGAGGAGCACCGCCGCGTGGTTCTTGAGTTCTTCAGGGCCGAGGCCCTCCAGAGCACGCCCTCCCCCCTGCTTCATGGCCGAAAGTCCGGCGCCTTCTGCCACGTGGACGGAATCGACTCCATGTTCTCCCGCGACGAGGCCCGAGCCGTGGCCAAGGCTACCGCCGACGCCGGCGGCAAGGAGTGCTACTGCTTGGCCTGGGAGTTCGAGATGGACCTTCGACTAACCACCGCGGCACTCGAACAGGAGCTCGGGGTCAAGCTCAAGCTCATCCAGATTCCCCGCGAAATCATGGAGAAGAACCGAAAGAACCCGCCCCCCTTCCTGGAGATGGCCGTCCTTCAAGCCAAGCCCGTCCTGCAGGGCAAGGGCGCTGAGCGAACCGTGGACATCAAGCTCACGAAGTTCCTCCCCTCTTTGGCTGAGGTTCCGAGCAAGGAGCTCGAAGCCCTGAAAGAACGTGCCATCAAGAGCGGCTTCGACTTCATTGATTTTTGGGCCATCGACTTCGACTGGCACCCCGACAAGCCCTTCAATCACCACTGGCAGGACTACCGAACCAGAAAGGACCGGGCGCTCAAGACCGTGAGCGAAGCCGGATTCCGCTACCCCAAGCCCGGCAAGTACACCGCCTGCGTCAAGGTGGTGGACGTTTTCGGTTCCGACACCAGCATCACCGTGGAGGTCACTTTCCAATGACCCCTATCGTGAACCCAGCCTCGCTTGAGCCTCTGTTCTCCCCCTGGGACGAGCCAAACGCCCACAGAATCCGGGGTGAGAAGAAGGGAGACCCGGCCCGCAAGGTCTTCGGGCGCCGTCCCTCCCCTATCATCCTCGCTCAGAACATCCGCGGGTTCGTGCGGCAGTGGAGAGAGTCCGGCTACCCGGACGTGAGCGACACCACCCGACATCTTCTCGACTATTGGTTCTACCGGGACCACAGAAGGACCACCTCTTCTGGCGAGGAGTTCCAGTTTCGCTACTACTTCTGTCAGAAGGAGGCCATCGAGACCTTCATCTATCTTCGCGAGGCACGGCGGCTCAACTGCCTCTCCCAGGTTGTGGCCGAGTTCGGAGGCGCCACCAAGGACATCGACGCCCTGGGCATCACGGAAGACGAGGACGCCTGGAGCCGCTACGCCTTCAAGCTCGCCACTGGCGCGGGGAAAACGAAGGTCATGAGCCTCGCCGTGGTCTGGAGCTACTTCCACGCCCTTCGGGAATCAGACTCCGAGATGGCCCGTCACTTCGTGGTCGTTGCTCCAAATCTCACTGTCTACGAGCGCCT